>JADQBU010000192.1 GCA_016278435.1 Halanaerobiales bacterium | reverse complement strand
AGATATGAACCCGGTTTGACTGCCGAAGAAATTAAAGAAGTTTTCAGAAAAAGTTTCCTTGCTGATACATATTTCGTAAGCAGTAATGCAGTTACAGAAGATGGTGAACTGTATAATGTAGATGGTAATGGTAATAGAGTAGCGGCCATGATCTATGGACCCGACCAGGTGATTGTAATCGTGGGAGTAAATAAAATAGTTAAAAATGTAGATGAAGCAATAGCCAGAAATAGAAACCTGGCAGCACCAGCAAATGCTGTAAGATTAAATAAAAAAACACCATGTGCTAAGACAGGTTATTGTACTGATTGTGACAGCCCGGATAGAATCTGCAATAAGTATGTATTGATCAGAAGACAGGGGCAGAAAGGAAGAATAAAAGTTATAATTGTCGGTAAAGAACTGGGATATTAAACACCTATTATTTTCAATTACATAACAATTAATATTAACCGGCAGTTTTTGCTGCCGGTTTTGTATTGAATATATCATGAAAATTCTTCCATTATGATTTTATATATTAATCTATCATAATTATTGAGGCTCAAGTAGAAAGCACAGAAAATATGACTATTGAGTACGGAATACCCCTCCCCGCCAAACCGCCGGAAACTATGACATCAAAAGTAGATTTATCTATAGTTTATCTTCAATTGAATTAATATTTTTTATAACTATCCTTCCTCTAATTTTAATAACATTTATATCTTTAAGTGATACTGCATTTTCCATATCAGATATAGATAATAATAGTTTATCAGTTAAATCCTTTGAATCTTTTTCTTTTAATTTTTTAATCAAAATTTCTGCTTCTTTATTTATATTGTTCATATTATTATCTGCACTTTTATAATCGTCATTTGCCGCATTTAATATAATCTGTCTTGTATTATATTTTATAGAATAAACTGCAGCCATAGAATCAGCTTTTAAATCTTTAATAAACTTAGAAAAATACGATGTTAACCTGTTGGCTAGCATGATTGTTTTCAAGTAATTATTTTCAGAGCTGGAAATTTTCAGGGTATTAATGGTTTTATCAAATTCTTTAATTGTGGCTGCAGATACCTTTTTATTCTTCAGTTCCGGCTTTAAATCATTCCATTTGATATGTAACTCATCCACTACTTCATTAATTTTATCCCAGATAAATGTTATGTCCTCCGGGATATTTTTTTCTGGTTTTTCTTCAATTTTGTCTTGTCTTTCCTCTTTTAATAAATCTAATAAGAGAGTATCTTTCTCTGTAACTGGTTTCGGTTTGAATTCTTCCTGCTGGCCTCCTGAACTTTGCCCAGAACTATTACCGGACTGTTGAGATGTACCTTTTTGCTGATTTGCTTTAGCAGACGCTTCTTTCTTTTTTTTCTCATCTATCTGTTTTTCATAATACGGGATCAGGTCTACCTGTATCATCAGGTCAATTAAATCTGTTTTAAAATTTTCGATAGAATTGATTAACATAATATTATTATCATTTTTTTGCTTTGAATTATTTTTCTCATTTGAGCAGGAAACAAGAGTTAAGACTGCAAAAATCACAACTAAAATTAAAACACTAGATGTTATCTTCTTTAATTTCATTTTTAATTTCATATAAATATCACCTGAAATTAGTTTATCCATTATAATAATAGACAATACATGTTAAAATATTTTACTAAAAAAGCAAAAAACCACCCCTGTATATTAAATAAGAATTTCCAACAAGGGGTGGTTTAAATATAATGAGCTAATTATTAAATTATCTACCTTAACTTAAAGCCTTGATAATTTCAGTCATAAAAGCCGGTAGGTCAGCAGGTTTTCTTGATGTAATTAGATTATCATCTACTACAACCTCTTCATCTACCCAGTCAGCACCGGCATGTTTCATATCATCTTTAATAGCACTGGTTGAAGTTAATTTTTTATATTTAATAACATCTGCTGAAGCCAGAACCCAGCCTCCATGACAGATTGAAGCTACTAATTTTTCATTTTCCATTAGTTCCTTGACAATCCTGAGAGTATTTTTGCACTGTCTTAAGGTGTCTGGAGCCCAACCACCGGGGATTACAGCACCATCAAAGTTTTTTGTTTCTATATTTGCAGCTTTTTCTTCTACTGCTATTTCATATCCATGTTTACTTTTACAGTTCATACCTTCAACATTATCAGACGCTACAACAGTAACTTCGGCACCTGCCTCTTTTAATCTCAAGATTGGATACCAGGCTTCAAGATCTTCATAATCATTGGCAACAAAGACAATTATCTTTTTCCCATTTAATTTCATGATCGTTCCCTCCCCTTTAAATATTTTAGTTTATATTCTATTTACCAAATTCCTTAAACTTCTTCTTTGGCGCACCACAAATCGGACATTTTTCCGGTGTACCATCTTTAACAGTATGGCCGCAGACACTGCAGATGCTGACATAATCCAGATCATAGTCTTCGCCATTTTCTACAGCTTCCCTGGCTTCAGAATATAATTTAGAATGGATTTTCTCTGCTTCAAGTGCATAGTGGAAAGACCTAATGGCATCATTTTCTTCCTGTTCTTTTGCAATTAGATAAAAGCTTGGATACATCTGCTTAATTTCATAATTTTCTCCATTGATTGCACCCTGTAAATTATCAGCGGTTTCACCCAGACCAAATCCAGCAGATGAGGCTACCAGAAAATCACCATCTGCATTTTCCATTGCTTCAAAATGGTTACCAGCATGGGTCTGTTCTGCAAATGAAATTGCTTCAAAAAGGGTAGCTACATTGGGGAAACCATCTTTTTCTGCCTTTCTACCCCAGACAATATACCTCTGATAGGCCTGACTTTCACCACCAAATGCAGATCTTAAATTTTCAGCTGTCATTTCATTATTAACCATTTAAATTGCCTCCTTTTTGTTAGTATTTATAATTTACCTGAAATCAACAAATAATTCTTCAATATCAACAGGACTACTTTCTTTTTCCACCATTGGTGTATCATCAAGATGAGGAAATCTATCTCTAAAGGTTTTTTTCTCATTGCGGTAGATTACACCAATAGGTATCTTATCTCCCCACTCCCGCGCCTTTTTAAATGCAAGGTCATAATCGATTTCATCATAATCTTCATCAAGCTCATAAACCCTCTCATTATACCACTTAAATGTATTGATTTTATTAAAAGAAACACATGGTTGAAGTATATCGACAAGAGCATAACCCCTGTGATTAATCGCTTTTTTGATAACTTCTTTTAAATGGTCAGTCTTCCCGACAAAACCCCTGGCAACAAAACTCGCGTCCATTCCGACTGCAAACTTAACAGGGTTTAAAGGCTCAGCATTAACACCATCAGGATGTACTTTAGTAACCATATTCTCACCCGTTGTCGGCGAGGCCTGACCCTTGGTCAAACCATATATTTGATTATCATGGACCAGATGGGTTAAATCAGGGTTTCTCCTTATATTATGTAATAGATGATTCCCACCTTCACCATAAGTACAACCATCACCTGATTCAACAATCGTTATAATCTTTTGATTGGCAATCCTCATTCCGATTGCCGGCGGTAAAGATCTCCCATGCAGACCATTAAATCCATTAATTCTGATAAAATGAGGCATCTTGGCCGCTTGACCAATACCGGTAAATAATGCTGCCTCTTCTGGCTTGATTTCCAGTTCTTCCAGAGCAGAGGTCAGGGCTTTTCTCAGAGGGAAATTTCCACAACCAGGACACCAGGCAGTTTCCTTATCTGCTTGATAGATGTTATTTGCTTGCATTATTTATCACCTCTTCTTTGAACCTATTATAAATCTCTCTACCGGTAAATGGTCTACCATCGTATTTAAGTATACTTTCATCTATCTTAACATCTGTTTCTCCACGGATTAAGCGCGCAAACTGAGCAGTAGAATTGTTCTCCACAACTACAGCTTTAACTTCATTATCAGCAATTTCCCTTAACCTGTCCACAGGTAAAGGCCAGAGGTCACTAAATGATAAGTATCCAACATTATAATCTTCCCTGTTTAGCAATTCCAGACCTTCCATTAAAGGTCCATGGGTTGAACCCCAGCCAATAAGCAGATAGTAAATATCTTCATTCCCATAATATTCTGGCTCCTTGACTTCTTCTTGCTTAATCATTTGAAACTTTTTCATCCGTTTGTCTACCATATTCCTGCGCTTCTCAGCATCTTCAATAATATGGCCATATTCATCATGTTCATCACTATCAGCCAGTACAACTTCACCTTTCAGTTGACCGGGATAGGCTCTGGGAGAAACACCATTTTCAGTTAACTTATACCTCTGATAATTTTTTACACTGTCTTTCTCCTCATCTGATATAAGTGAAGTTTCCAGTTCAAGTGCTTCCAGATCAAACTCC
>JADQBU010000320.1 GCA_016278435.1 Halanaerobiales bacterium | reverse complement strand
CCACCGGTTCCAGGAATTAGACCTATAAGGGCACCAACCGGGCCGGTAAGCAATAACGTTTTAGTTATTTTCTTATAGATATCAAATTTCGGCATTAAACTCCTGATCTTATAATTTTCTTTACTAAGTTTAAAACTTATCTTTGTGTCCAGGTTTACAAATACTTCTTTTAAGCCGAACAAACCTATCATGGCGACTACAAAATGGATTCCACCACTTAATAATCCTGAACCATAGGTAAATCTCATCATACCGGTAACCGGGTCCATACCTATCATGCCGACAAATATACCAAGGGCTGCACATAAAATTCCCTTAAGAAAATTTCCTTTACTTAAAAAGGCAATCAAGGTTAACCCCCATAAAGTCAGGAAAAGGTACTCCTGCGAACCAAATTTAAGGGCTAAATCACCGATAATAGGACCAAATATCAAAATAAAAATTAGGCTAAATATTGCACCCATTCTACTTGATAAAAGTGCAATCCCCAGAGCGAGCGCAGTCTCACCTTTTTTCCTCATAGGACTACCATCAAACGTTGTCGCTACAGAGGCTGCAGTTCCAGGAATATTTAATATTATTGCTGGTATTGAGCCACCGGTAATTCCAGCAACAAAAGCCCCAATAATAAAAGCAAGAGCATGTTCCATAGAAAAACCAAAAGTAAGTGATACCAGCAGGGTCATAGTCATAGTTACCGTAAGTCCAGGTAAAGAACCCATGATAAATCCAATCATTACCCCTATTAAATTATAGAAAATCAGGGTCAGGCTGATCACAATTTTTTCACCTCCCGCAAATTGAAGCAATTCAACCACTAGGGAAATACTACATTAAATACATTAGCAAATACATAATATATAACTGGTACCAGTATCACAGATATCAGTATTGCTTTAAAAAATTTCTTACCTACTCTATCCTTCGTGTCATTTATAAAAACCATAACTAAAAACATATAAAGAATTGTCGTTGCCATAAAATGTAGTTTAGGTAAAAGGAAGGCATACAACAACAGAGCAGCTAGATTTCCAACTACCAGCAAGACAGATTCTCTGCTAATATGTGAATCCAAATCTTTAGTAACACTTTTTCTGTTCAGAAATAGCCTGACGAAGTAAACCAGCAACGAACCACCGATGATAACTGCGATTAAGAAAGGAAATAAAATAGGAGATCTCTTGGAAAATATTACAACATCTTCATTAACAGTCTTATTAACAATATCAAAAATTATCAATGCTTCGATAATAACAAAGATAATTAATGATATTTTATTGGCAAGTTTTTCACTCATTAAAGATAGCCACCCCTCTCAGGACTAATCTTCATTATCAATCGCTTCCTGAACACACATATTCTGACATTCAAAACATTCTATACAGGTTTCATTGTTGATTTCAGCTACGCCATCTTCATTGATTTTTATTGACTCTGTAGGACAGACTGTAATACATACTTCGCATGCTATACATTCGTTTTTATTGACTTTTAACATTGATTACCACCTCATCTAAAAAAAATTTATAAAAAAAGTAAATAGAGAAATGAGTAGTATAACTTTAATCTATTCATCCATTAACAAATAACTTAAAATCTCTGTCTAAGTCTATTTTTCAGGTCTGGGAATGCCAAAATCTGCAGGTGAATTTTTCGCTCCCCCTGTATCATATAAAATCCAGGCAGATTTAGAGGTCCATGCTTCAAGGAATTCTACAGCTTCTTCTCCACTATAGTCTATCTGAGTTAAATAGAACTTCTCACAGTATTCTGTCCATCTGGGATCTTTAATTGCCTCACTCATTCCCTTTTCAAGTACATCTACTACTTCCTCAGATACACCTTTCTGGGCAAAAAGGCCGAAGTAGGGACCATAGGGAAGATATTCACTAACGGCAGGATATAATTTTCCGAATGGTGTAATTTCTTCTAATCCTGGAATTGGTTCATTAGTAAAGGAAGCTAGAATTTTTAATTTTTCACCCTTATAAGCAGCAACCATCGACTGTACCATTTCAATCGTTGCATCTACCTGGCCACCCATAACTGCTGTAACTGCTGGTTTGCCGCCTTGATAGGGAACAAAAGTAAATTCGGCTCCCAGTACTTTCTGCAGCAGCAGGCCAGAAATATGCGGGATAGTACCCGGTCCAGCAATACTTATTCTCAGCTCTCCGGGATTATCGATAGCATATTCTACAAATTCTTCAGCTGTATCAAATGGTGAATCAGGTGGTACAGCAATAACTGGAGTTGCCTTGGCGATTAATTTAATTGGTTTATAATCTTCCCAGGATATGTCCATTATATCCATGGTCTGCCAGATAGACATAATCTCTGATCCCATAAACAGGCTATAACCATCAGCCTTCTGTTTTAAAACAAAACTGGCAGCAGTAGCACTGGCTGCACCGGGCATATTGGTTATAGCAACCGGATTCCCCAGTTTTTCTTCCAGGATAGGAACAATACCCCTGGCAATTACATCAGTCGGTCCACCAGCCGGAAATCCAACATAGACATTGATAGGTCTATCTGGATAGGCTGCATTAACCATCCCAGTAGCAAATACCAACATGAACAGAGAAACCACTATCAACCCTAAAAAAACTCGATTTTTCTTGTAAATTTTTAACACCCCCGTTAATTTTTTTGGTACTACTACTCATTTCTCTAAGGAAAATACTAATTTAAAACATATTTTTCTAAATAAGTAATACTATATTGTACTGAATAACCATAACTAAACTAAATATAGAGACCATCGGGATCTATTTTTGTATTGAGTAGTTCAATTTCTTCTACGGTTGGTTCATCAGTAACTTTAAGGTCATCAGGTATTATAACGCCACAACCAGTATTTTCTATGACTTCCTCTGGAGTAATACCGGGATGAATAGTATCAATTTTTAACATTTTTGATTCTTCATCAAATTTAAATACACACATATTGGTGATAATATTCATTTTCTTGCAGGGTGGCAATCCTGCTTCTTCCCGGGAATCATAACCCTCCAGATAACCAACACTGGTAATATAATCAACTGTGTCTACTATCTTTCTTTTCTGATGTTTCATTATCACCATTATATTTTTGGAATAAGAAGCAATATCTGCTGCTCCCCCACTACCGGTAAAGTGCCGGATCCCACCATTTTCCAGATTTACATGTGTAGAATTTAAATTTCCATATTTATCAACCTGTAATCCACCGAGAAAACCTACATCTACATTGCCCTTCTGCAGTACTTCCCCGAGTGTTCCCATAAAGCCGTGAAAATACTCTGCCCCATACCATAAGCGGGGGTCAGCAATTCCCACTCCTGTATCTTCAGCCTGGGGATTGATTACCCCGATTTCATAGATAATATTTATATTGGGAGCATGTGTATGTTGAGCAAGTTGTGTTGCTACCTGGGGTAATCCCAGTCCTACAACAACATTTTGTTTATCCTCAAGAATCTTTGAGGCAGCAACTGCCATCAGGGCATTTGTAGTATAATCTTTTGCTTTCAATATATTCTACCCCCTTTTCATATAACCGTAGTCCGGATCAGCCCGTAAGTTCATCAATTTTTCAAAGTTGGCTAGTTTGTCTAAAAATTCAAAATGATTATTAGTCGACAATATGTTCTCATTTAGGAATTTTTTGAATTCTTCATCATTTTCATTAATCTTTGCATAATGAGTAAGTGTATCACTACAGTAATCATAACTTTTATAAACTGCCGTAGGAAATGCTCCAAACGGGACCTCAATAACTGCAGTGGTAGATACGGAAGGTATTACTACTTTTTCCGGGAATTTTTTAATATAATTATTTGATACTACCTGTTCGACAGTAACAAATAAATTCCTGGCTGCTTTGGCCATCTCTATATCCCATCTGGGCCCTTCAATAATAACATTCCCCTTCTGATCGGCATACTGGGCATGGATAACCACAAAATCCGGCTTCAATGCTTTAAGATAAACCAGTTTTTCATCTGAAAAAGGAGATTTTTCAACCATAACACCATCAACCTTTTTCTCCAGCAGTTGATTTAAAATATCAGAACCAAGAAGTGTCTTCATGGTAATAAATTCAAGGCCGATGGAACCTGCTAAAAAGCGCTGGGTCATACTGAGTCCAGTATATTCATTTACTTCAATATCACCTCTGGCAATGGCACTATTTATTCTTCCCAGTCTTCCAAATCTATCAAGTGAACCACCACTATAGGAATACTTCTTTACACAACCACTTCCTACCAGTAAATCAGCATCCATACTACCGATTCCTTCTATTAAATTAAGATCCTTTTTACCCTGCCGAATCATCTCAACGACAAAGGCAATTGGATTTCTGGTAATGGCAAATCCACCCAGAGCAACCTCAGCACCACTATAGATCGGAA
>JADQBU010000225.1 GCA_016278435.1 Halanaerobiales bacterium | reverse complement strand
ATTGAACTGGAAAAATCAGAATTAAAACCACATGACAGGCTGGGAAAGGGCTCAATCTGTGTAATTGAAATGGCGGGAGGCGGTGCACCACTTTCTGTTCCCGATCAGGCTCAGTTTTCTGTCTTTAGACATGTAGTAATAGGAGAAAGTCGCAAATATCTGCGGGAAGAGGTTAAAAAAGCAGCAGAAAAAGCTGATCTAAAAGCCAGTTATACTCTAAGTTTCAGGGATGCTCCCCATCCTGATAATGCAGGTTTTATGCCCTATGTTACCTCAGATATAGACCCGATGACCGAACTGATCAAAGACAGTATCAAAAGGGTTACAGGTAAGGAAGCCAATATTGCCTATTTTTGTAGTGTTGGTGATTTCAATTATCTGGGTTCAAGACTTAAAACACCTACATATCTATTCGGTCCGATTGGAGAAAACTATCATGCTGCTGATGAATATGTAGAAATAGATTCAGTTGTCAAAACAGCTGGAGTTATTTATGATTATCTTGTTGAAGTACTGAAAGCCGGGAGGGAATAAGATGAAAGAAAAAGTTGCTGTACTGGGTGCCGGTACGATGGGCAGTGGCATAGCTCAGGTTTTAGCTGTTGCCGGGTATCAGGTCTTTCTTAGAGATCTAGAAAAAGAACTGGTGGAAAAAGGAATAAATAATATAAAAGAAAATCTACAGAAAGCTGTCGACAGGGGAAAGATGAGTAATGATTTAAAAGAAGAAACCTTTTCCAGGGTGAAAGGGACTACTGATATTGCTTTAATTAAGGATGTAGATCTTGTAATTGAAGCTGTTACCGAGAAAATGGAAATAAAAAAGGAGGTATTCCGGGAACTGGACCGGATATGTTCTCCAGAAACGATTCTGGCCACAAACACTTCTGCCCTCAGTATTACAGAGTTAGCTGCTGTAACCGGCCGGCCCGGGAAAGTTGTAGGGGTGCATTTCTTTAATCCTGCTCATATCATGAAACTTGTGGAGTTAATCAGAGGTATGACTACACTGGAAGATACTTTTGTAATGGTTAAGGAGCTGGTAGAAAATGCCGGCAAAGAATTGGTAGAAGTTAATGAATCGCCGGGATTTATAGTCAATAGATTGTTGATTCCTCTGATCAATGAGGCTGCCTTTATTTTATATGAAGGGACTGCAGATGCAGAAGATATAGATCGGGCCATGAAACTGGGGGCAAATCATCCACTGGGACCACTGGCGCTGGCAGATCTGGTTGGACTTGATGTCTGTCTGGCTATAATGAAAACCCTCTATCAGGAATTTTCCGACTCTAAATATAGACCCTGCCCGCTTTTAAAACAGAAGGTAAGAGCCGGACAACTGGGGCGTAAAACGGGTCGCGGTTTTTATAAATATTAATTAAATTTATATATCCATGAAGGAATTTAACATAAAAAGGATAATTAATTAATAAGGGGGGGCGAGGAGTGAAGTATTTATTACTTGAACGGGAAAAAGACATAGCTGTTTTAAAGATTAACCGGCCTGAAGCCCTTAATTCACTCAATAGTGATGTGCTGAGGGAATTGAAGGAAACTTTGCTGGAACTAAATCAGGATGATAAGATACGGGTTCTAATCATAACCGGTTCTGGTCAGAAAGCCTTTATAGCCGGAGCGGATATCAAAGAAATGAAAGCGCTCGATTATGATGGTGGAAAAGAATTTGCAGAGCTGGGACATTCAGTCTATAACCTGCTGGAAGATAGCAATAAAGTGGTGATTGCTGCCATTAACGGTTTCTGTCTGGGAGGAGGCAATGAACTGGCTTTATCCTGTGATATTAGACTTGCCTCTGATAAGGCAAAATTCGGCAACCCGGAAGTAGGATTGGGTATCATAGCCGGCTTCGGCGGTACACAGCGTCTGACAAATATAGTAGGAGAAGCCCGGGCTAAAGAATTACTGTATACTGGTAAAATCATCGATGCCCTGAAAGCGGAGAAGATCGGCCTGGTTAACAGGGTAGTAGCTGAGGGTCAGTTGCTGGAAGAAACCTGGAAGATGGCCAGGAAAATCGCCGGGAATGCTCCCCTGGCAGTTAGTAAAACTAAAGAGGCAGTTGCGTACGGCCGGAGGAAGGGTATTTCTGCTGGTCTGGAGCGGGAGAAAGAACTCTTTGCCAGTTGTTTTGAAACCGGGGACCAGAAAAGGGGAATGGAGGGTTATCTAAATAAAATAGACGTGAAATTCGAGGGAAAGTAATTTTTTTAAACAAAAATTTCTGAAGATTAAGGCACTTGCTGCATTTCAGAACAAATCAAAAAGAATGATAATTTATAGATAGGAGGTGATAGGAGATGGGACTGGGTCAGTATATTATCAGGCGTATATTACTGGCAATACCGATTTTACTTGTAGTATCATTTCTGGCTTTTTCGGTAATTCATCTGGCACCTGGAGATCCAGCTCAGATGATGGTAAACCCCAGGATGGGGGAAGAGGTTATCCAGCAGGTTCGGGAAAAGCTTGGTTTGAACCGACCACTACATATTCAGTACTTTATATTTCTGCGGAGGATGGTAACCGGCGATTTTGGTGCTTCTCTTTATACCCGTCAGAAGGTAACTGAGATGATTATACAGCGCCTTCCCAGCACCCTGATTCTGATGTTTACAGGTTTAACC
Organism: Halanaerobiales bacterium; assembly: GCA_016278435.1. Lineage (GTDB taxonomy): Bacteria > Bacillota > Halanaerobiia > Halanaerobiales > JADQBU01 > JADQBU01. Next base: position 1,770 of record JADQBU010000225.1, on the reverse strand, counting down.
CTTGCTTATTTACTGGCAATTCCGATTGGAATTATGGCTGCTGTACATAAAGGTGGTCCCGGTGATTATCTTTCAATGACTATTGCTTTAATAGGAATCGGAGTACCGAGATTCTGGTTGGGCTTGCTTTTAATCCTTGTGTTTTCGGTTAGACTGGGCTGGTTCCCGGTTTCTGGAACAGGTGATATCAGACACCTGGTATTACCTGCTGTTACCCTGGCTGTAACTTCTATGGCCTATGTTGCCCGGGTAATGCGTTCCAGTATGCTGGAATTTCTAAAAAAAGATTTCGTGATTACAGCCCGGGCCAAAGGACAGATGGAAAGATTCGTAGTTCTAAAACATGTACTGCGTAATGCTCTTGGTCCAATTATTGCCCTCTTTGGACTGGATTTTGGCTGGATGATCGGGGGGGCGGTCATGGTAGAATATGTTTTTAACCGGGCTGGACTGGGTAGGTTGATGGTCGATTCAATCTATATGAGGGATTATCCAGTTTTTCAGGTTTTGCTCTTATTTCTTACTACCTCAGTAATTCTGGGGAATTTAACCGGAGATATCCTACTGGCCTTTATGGATCCACGTATTTCACATAAGTAGAAGGGAGTCAGGTGGATTAATAGTTATGGAAAAAATAAAGAAACTAGCAAAAAATAAACAGCTTTTGATCGGGAGTTTGATTATTGTCTTTATGGTTATCTTAGCTTTATTTGCTCCCTATCTAACACCTTATTCGGTCTGGAAGCAAGATTATGGCAGTATATTACAAGAACCTGATAGTTCCCATATTTTTGGTACGGATCAATATGGAAGAGATACCTTTACCCGGGTTATTTATGGTACGAGAGTATCAATTTTAGCGGCGTTAGGTGCTGCCAGTCTGGCCGGGGTTATAGGCGTTTTACTGGGTTTACTCGGCGGATATCTGGGAGGATATGTTGATAGACTAATTCAGGCCCTGACTGATATTTCCTGGTCTTTTCCGTCTTTATTGATGGCTCTGACTCTGGTTGTAATTATGGAGCCGGGAACCTTCACTATTATGATAGCAATTGCTCTGGGTTACTGGCCGCAGTATGCCCAGGTAATCCGCAGTGAAGTCCTGAGTGTCAGAGAAGATGAATTTATTCTGGCCGCCCGGGCTATAGGAGCAAGTGATATTAGAATTATATTCAAGCACATTCTGCCCAATGTGATACCACCTGTTGTTGTTTTGATCAGTTTAACTATGGGATATGCGATTATTGTTGAAGCCTCTTTAAGTTTTCTGGGACTGGGAATACAACCACCCATGTCCAGCTGGGGAACCCTGCTTTCTGATGCCAGAGACTTTCTTTACCGGGCACCCTGGTTATCAATATATCCGGGGATTGCAATTGCTGTTACCGTTCTTGGTTTTAATTTACTCGGAGATGGACTGCGGGATATTCTGGATCCCTATCAGACAAGGTTGTGATAGAAGTTTAAGTCTGCTCGCAAACCTTGTTGGCTTGCCCCGAGGAAAGAGCAGACGGTTTTGAACTTTATTTATTATATTTTTCTAATAATAGTTCAACTTTTTCGTCAAGTAATTTAGATTTTGCTGTTTATTATCAATATTAGTAGTAACCTTAGTCCTGTTTTTAAAGCCATATTTAAACCTCCTGATAATAATTAATATTCAAAAATATATGAGAACATATGTTTTGCGAAAACTTCCTATTTATGGTAGAATATTAAGGTAGTGTCAAAAAATCTATGAAAAAGTGATGTTGGAAAGAGACTTTAGTC
>JADQBU010000436.1 GCA_016278435.1 Halanaerobiales bacterium | reverse complement strand
CAATATAGTTGATGCTATCCGCTGGGTTATGGGCGAACAGAGTGCTAAGACACTGCGGGGTAGCAGGATGTCTGATATAATATTTGCTGGTAGTAAGAATCACAGGCCCCTGGAGAAGGCCAGTGTCACTCTTTATCTGGATAACAGGGATAAAGTACTTCCTGTTAATACCAGGGAAGTGAGCATCAGCCGCCGGGTTGATAATAATGGTGAAAGTGATTATCTTTTAAACAATTCAATCTGCCGGTTGAAAGATATCAGGGAAATTCTTATGGATACCGGACTGGGCCAGGATACATACTCTATTATAGGACAGGGTAAAATTGATTCTATAATCAACAGTAAGCCCGATAAATTAAGAGAATTATTTGAAGAGGCAGCCGGGATTACCAGGTATAAAATGAGAAAAGGTGATGCAGAAGACAGTCTGGAAAAAACAAATCATAAATTACAGCGTATTGAGGATTTAATCTGGGAATTGAAGAAAAGACTTAAACCACTGAAAAAGGAAGCACAGAAAGCGGAAAAATATAATGAACTCAAGGAAAAGATGGAGAAACTTGAGATTAGTTTATTAATAAATAAATGGGAAAAAAACAGAATAGAATTGAAATCAGTAATTGAAAACAAAAACTTTTTATCTGGTAGATTGGAACAAGCCAGAGATGAATTAAAGAAGATAGAACAGGATATTGGAACTGGTAGAGATAAATTCGAACAAAAAAAAGATGAACTTGAAGAAGAGCGGGACAAACAGTATAAACTAAAAAGCCGGAGAGAAGAACTGAAAAATAAGCTCCAGATTTATGATGAAAAAGAAAGAGGTCTTAAACGGGAACGTAATGAACTGGGAGAACAGCTAAAGATACTGGGTGATGAAGAGAAAAATATAATTCTACTTCGTGACGATGCCGGGGAAGAGTTAACATTATTAAATAAGCAAAAATATGAGAATGAAGAACAAATAAATTCATCTGAGAATTATCTGACAGAGCTGGAAGCTAAAAGAAAGAAGCTGGAAAATAAATTATTAAATTTAAGGAATAATATAATAGATGGTAATCTGGAAATAAAAGAATTTAATGCTGAGCTTGAAATTAACAGGGAAAAGGAAAAACATATAACGGATAAATTAGTAAAACTGAGGGAAGAAAAAGAGCAGTTAATATCCCAAATAGTGGAAGAAAAAAGAAAACTAATAGAACTTAAGGAAAAACAGTCATCTATCACCGATAGTATTCAGAGCAATAAGAGTAGTGTTCTGGAGAAAGAAAATAAATACAAAGAATTATATCAAGAATATGAAGGTTTAAGAGAAGAAATTCAGGAACTGGAAACTGATTATAACAGGAGTCAATCTCGCCTGGAGCTATTAAAGGACTGGGAAGAAGGCTATGAAGGTTATTTTGCTGGTGTTAAAAATATATTAAAAATAGAGGATGAATTTTCAGGAATTATCGGGGTAGTAGCTGAAATTATTTCAGTTGAGGAAAGATATGAAGAGGCTATTGAGACTGCCCTGGGCAGTCAGATGCAGAATATTGTTGTCAGGAATGATAATACAGCCCGGAAGGCAGTTAAATACTTGCGAAGTAGTAATTCTGGCAGAGCCACCTTTTTACCGGTAAACTTAATAAATAGTAACTCTTATAGCCTATCGGAGTTGGGTATTAGTAAGGGAAATGGTGTTCTTGGTCTTGCTTCAGAATTTGTAAACTATAATCAGGATTTAAAAAAAATAATAGAATATTTACTGGGAAGGACATTACTGGTTGAAGATATTGATACGGCAACCAGAGTAGCAGGTGAAACTGGTAGTAGAGTTCGGATTGTTGCCCTTGATGGAAGTCTTATAAATCCCGGTGGTTCAATTACAGGTGGTAGTTCTGCCAATAAAGGCCGGGGTCTTCTGGGACGGGCCAGAAGGAAGCAGGAGTTGGAGGAAAAGGTTGAACAAGTATATGCTGAAATAGAGGAAAAGAAGGAAAGAAAAAAAGTATTGAAGAATAGTTTGAGTTCTCTGGAAGGGGCTATAAAGAAACACGGTGAAGAAGTTCAGGAATTGGCCTTGAATCTGAATACAATTACGGGACAGCAGGATAACCTCAGGGGTAAAAATGAAAGGTTAAAGGTTGAACTTAAAGATGTTACAGATGAAATAGATGAACTACAGACTGCTGAAAAAGAGCTGAAAAGTGAAAGAAAGAAGACTGAGGAAAAACTCTCCCGGATTAATAATGATTTTACAAGGGAGAGAGATCAGATCAGTGGATTTGAAGATAGAATAAAACATTTTGAAAAAGATATTTCCGGGCAGGGTCAGGAGATCACTGAATTAAAAGTTAAACTGGCTACCTGTAAGCAGAAGATTGAGAATATAAAATCAGAGATAGATTCAATGAATCGACAGCTGGAAGAGAAATGGAATCGTCAGGCTGAAATTCGAGAGAAAAGGAGCCTGCTATCCCGGAAAATGGATGAGTTAAATACGGAAAAGATAAAGCTGGAGAAAGAAAGCGCAGATACTCAGGAGAAAGTAAGCGAAACGGAGGCTACCTGTCAAAGACTACAGGATATGGTTGAGAAGATGGAAAATAGATTAGAGAAAATGGAAGCTAAAAAGGAAGAAGAACAGTCTAAGTTTTATAAGTTAAAAGATGAACTGCACAGAGTTGAACTCCGGATTAACCGTTTAGAAAGTAAATGTGAGAACAGCAGGGAACGCTTACAGGAAGATTATAGCATTACTGCTGGTTCCCATGATGAAATTGAATTAATTAAAATTACTAATACCCGGGGAGTAAAGGACAAAATAAAAGAATTAAAAAATTCTATGAGTAGCTTTGGAAATGTCAATCAGGCAGCACCTGTTGATTATAATGAATTAAAAAAAAGGGTTGAGTACCTGCAGGAGCAGAGGGAAGATCTGATTAAAGCCAGGGCTTCTATTCAGAAAATAATTAATGAGATGGAAGAAAAGATGGGAGATCTTTTTCTTGAAACTTATATAAAAATAAAAGATGAATTTCAGGAGTTATTTAAAGAACTATTCTCAGGAGGAATGGCAGAATTAAGTCTTACTGATGAGGAAAATTTACTGGAAACAGGTGTTGAAATTAGTGCTCAGCCACCTGGTAAACAGCTTAAAAAATTATCTTTAATGTCCGGAGGAGAAAGGGCATTAGCAGCTATTTCTCTGGTATTTGCAATACTCCGGGTCAACCCCAGTCCTTTTTATATTCTCGATGAGATAGATGCACCTCTTGATGATGCCAATGTCGTCAGGTTTGGAGAATTTATAAAGAAATATTCTCAATATGCGCAGTTTGTTATAATAACCCATAGGAAGCATATGATGACCAGAATGGAAACAATCTATGGTGTAACCATGGAGGAATCCGGCATATCGAAACTGGTTTCACTGCAGTTAAATGTATAGGAGGGGTAAGATGAATCTATTCAAGAAGAAAGAAAAAGAAAATGAAACTGGTCTATTTACCAGGTTAAAGAAGGGATTAAGTAAAACCAGGAAGGGATTTATTAATAAGGTTTCCAGTCTGTTTCTGGGCTACAGTAAAATTGAGGACAGCTTATTTGAGGAACTGGAAGAGATTCTTATCCAGGCCGATGTTGGCATTCATACTACTATGAAGCTGGTCGATGGTTTAAAAGAGCAGGCTGAGGAAAATGATGTTGAAACACCGGAAGAACTACTTGAATTTTTTCAACAGGAGTTAAGGGAACTACTACAGGCAAATAATGAAAATTTAGATATTAATACCGGTTTAAATATTTTGATTGTAGTAGGTGTTAATGGTTCTGGTAAAACAACTACTATTGCTAAAGTAGCCAGAAGATTCAAAGATGAAGACAAAAAAGTGATGCTGGCAGCAGCGGACACCTTCAGGGCGGCTGCAATAGACCAACTTAAGGTCTGGGCCGACCGACTGGGTGTAGACATCATTGCTCAGAGCGAGGGCTCAGATGCGGCAGCTGTAGCCTTTGATGCTGTACAGGCAGCTAAGTCCAGGGGAGTGGATCTTTTAATTATTGACACTGCCGGTAGACTTCATACCCAGAAAAATTTAATGGAAGAGCTAAAGAAAGTTAAAAGGATTGTTGACCGTGAGGCAGAAGATGCCTTTACCCAGGTCCTTTTAGTCCTGGATGCAACTACCGGTCAGAATGCTGTATCTCAGGCAGAGTTATTTAATGAAGCCGTGGATGTAGATGGTATTGCTTTGACTAAATTAGATGGTACGGCCAAGGGTGGTATAGTAATTGCCATTAAAAACGAGCTCGGGATACCTATTAAATTAATCGGGGTGGGGGAAGATGCTGAAGACCTGCAGGATTTTAATCCGGAAGAATTTGTAGAAGCCCTTTTTGCAGAAGAAGAATAGAAAAATT
>JADQBU010000045.1 GCA_016278435.1 Halanaerobiales bacterium | reverse complement strand
TACTATAACAGGGTTTTGACTATATATTTTAAAAGATTTTTTGACATTACGAATATTAATATGGAGGTGAAAGTATGACTAGTAAAACAAATACAGATAAATATTTTATTTCAATAGCAGTTGAAGAAAAAATTGAAGAATTGGATAAGAAAGATAATGCAATTGGTATAGATTTAGGTTTAAAAGAGTTTGCTAGTATTTCTGACGGTCAAAAAATAGATAATCCTAAAGTATTAAAGAAATATGAAAAGAAAATAGCTAGACTTCAAAGAAGTTTAGCAAGAAAAGAAAAAGGTTCAAATAATTGGAACAAGACTAAAAAGAAACTAGCAAAAGTTAATGAAAAAGTAGCTAATATTAGAAATGACTTTCTTCATAAGTTGTCAACTAAATTAATTAGTGAAAATCAAACAATTTGTTTAGAAACACTTAAAGTGAAGAATATGCTTAAAAATTCTAATTTAGCTAAATCAATATCTGATGTTAGTTGGAGTAAATTTATTGAATATCTAGAATATAAAGCAGAATGGTATGGCAGAGACTTGGTCAAAATTGACACATTTTTTGCTAGTAGTCAACTATGTAATAACTGTGGCTATAAAAATAAAGAAGTTAAAAGTTTAAAAATCAGAAAATGGAAATGTCCTGAATGTGGAGAAATACATGATAGAGATATAAATGCAAGCAAAAATATATTAAATGAAGGGTTAAAAATAAAAAAGGCAAGTTAGAGGATATACTGTTGGGCTAACAGGATTTTAAGCCTGTGGAGATGGTGGGGTACCACTTCTGAGAAGCAGGAATCCTCGTGGGCTTGCCCCGAGGAGGGTCAAGACACTGACTGCATTAAATAATGTTTTTATAGATTTAGACCGTCTTCAGAAAAATATTAAAATTATAAAAGATAAGATAGGTGCTGACATCAGATTATTATTTACAGTCAAGGGAAATGCCTATGGTCACGGACTAGAACAGGTGTCAATTCTGGCCGAAAGAGCCGGGGTAGATTATCTGGGAGTCAGTAATGTGGAGGAAGGTATAGCTGTCCGGAGTGCAGGTGTAAAACTACCTGTTCTGGTAATGATGCCCGGTTTAAAAGAAGAAGCCAGGGAAATTGTCAGGTATAATTTAACCCCGGCTATTACCAATTTGAAACAGGCCCTGGCTCTCAATGAGGAAGCAGTGAAGAAGAGCAAAACGGTTTCAGTACAGATTAATGTTGACACCGGGATGGGGCGCTCAGGTGTTCCTAAAGTTGAGATCATAAGTTTCTGTCAGAAACTCCAGAACTATGATGCCCTGAAAGTTGAGGGAATCTTCAGTCACTTAAGTTCTGCTCATTTACGGGGGAAAGCACATGATAATTATACTGAGCGACAGATAAGTAGTTTTACTGAAATACTTGTTGAGCTGAAGAAAAAGAATATGCGGCCGGAAATTTGTCATATAAGCGCTTCTGATGCCTTCATCTGGTTTGAAGAAAGTTATTTTACCATGGTGAGGTTGGGGGAACTGGTTTATGGTCATAATTCTGCACTTAATCAGCAATTTGATATTAATATTAAACCGGCCATGACTGTTAAGAGTAGAATTATTGAAATAAGGGAGGTGGAAGCAGGTACCTTTATCGGTTATGGAAGAACATACCGGACCAGAGACAGGGCCCGGATTGCCCTTTTACCCCTGGGATATGCAGGAGGTCTTGACTACAGGCTATCGAGTAAGGGGGAGGTAATAGTCAGAGGGCAGAGGGCTTCAGTGGTAGGTGAGATTAATATGATGGAGACCATGATTGATGTTACCGGGATAAAGGGAGTAAGCCCTGGTGATGAGGTAATAATACTGGGTGAGGAACTGACAGCTGATGAAATGGCAGGTTGGGCTGATCTATATGCCTGTGGAATAATAGTATCATTTTCTGATCTACAGCATATTTATACAGACAATGAAGCTTTGTAAACAAAAAAAGGAGGAAAAAAATGACTGGATATAAGCGTTTTATGATATTTGCAGTGATATTCTTACTGGGAGCGATACTACTATCTGTTCAGGTTATTGGTGCAGATGAAAAACCGTGGATGAAGGGCCGTGATCCCCTGAAGTTTGGAGGAACCCTGACTCTAGCCCGCGGTTTTGAACCTATATCTCTGGATAGTCTTTTGACAACATATGGAGACCAGGCCCATATCTATTTAAGTGAACCACCTTTCATGTATGGTCCGGGAGGGGAATTTGGCTCTGGAGGCTGGCTGGAATCGATTAAATCCAGTGATGACCATCTTACCTGGACATTTAAGATAAAACCGGGTGTTACCTTTCATGATGGTGTACCTCTGGATGCTGAAGCCTTTGCCTGGCTCTTGAGGAAGAGAAAAGAGGATCCGGAAGTCTTTGATTATCCTCTGACCTATGTTCCTGATTCAGATCATATTGTGGTAGTTGATAAATATACTGTAGAGATTCAGCAGGAGGGGCAGCCGTTTCCTGAATTACCATATACGATGGCAACACCCTGCTGGGTGGGAGCAGTAAGGACTCCCAGAGCTGTAGAGAAATATGGGGAAGATTATGGTTATACCATGGCCTATGGAAATGGTCCTTTCAAGCTTGAAGAATGGATTAAAGGAGATCACCTGACCTTTGTCAGAAATGAAGATTACTGGTGGTCACCGGAATGGGCCTGGAAATATTCTGATGCTAAAAGCAAAGAAGAATACAAACCAGGGCCACCTTATCTGGAAAAACTTGTTTTAAAATATGTTCCGGAAGCAAGTACCAGGATAGCCATGCTTAAAACACGCGAAGTGGACGGCATTGTAGAGGTCCCAACCCTCCATATTGATGAAATAAAGAAGATTCCCGGTGTAACAATCCTGGAATCTCCTTCCTATACAATCCGGGCTATCGAATATAATACGACCATTGCTCCTCTCGATGAATTAAATGTGAGGAAGGCCTTAAATTATGCAGTCAACAGGCAGGCACTGGTAGATGTTATTTATCGTGGTTATGCAGAACCTGCTTATAGTCCTTACTGTGGTATACCACTGGAAACAGAGAATACTAAACACTTATATAAATTCAACCCAGAAAAGGCAGCCTCTCTCCTTGATGAAGCCGGCTGGGTTATGGGTAAAAATAACCTGCGAGAAAAAGATGGTGAGACCCTGACCTTTGAATTATGGAGCTCGGACAGCACCGAGTTCAGGATGGTGGCAGAAATGGTTCAGGGAATGTGGCGTAACCTGGGTGTTGATGCCCGGCTACGGACTTTTGATGATGCAACCCTCAGAGCCAGGATTGATAATGGGGAACATCAGGCAGTTTTATTTGAACATGAATGGGTAACAAAGGGAGATATGTACAACTGGTGGTTTGGAGCGGAAAGCAAGTGGTATCCGCAGATGACCGGACTTGATACACCTGAACTTCAGGAACTTGTTGATAAAACCTTTGCAGCCAAAACCATGGAAGAAGTCAACAAATCTAATGATGATCTTGTAAATTACTACTATGAAATGGCTGCTCTCAATGCCCTTTTCCATCCTGAAAACCTGATGGCTATTTATGATGATGTTAAAAATGTATACATGAGCCATAAAAATGGCGGCTGGTGGGGCTACATGCCGCGTCTTTATGATGTTTATCTGCAGGATGTCTATGAAAGCAATCAGACCGATTAATCAACAGGAAAGAGGGATGAAATGAATCCATTGTTTGATAAAAAGATACTGGAAAAAATTCATGAAAAATCTCTAAATATCATTGAAGAAAGAGGCATTAAATTTCATTCCCGGAAAGCTCTTTCTATCCTCGATGATGCCGGGGCAACAATAACAGGAGAAATAGCCAGAATTCCGGGTGAAGTTATCGAATCTGCCCTGGAAAAAGCCCCGGAATCTTTTATTCTAGCAGCCCAGAATCCTGAATTTGATCTTGATCTGGGAGAAGAGAAGACACATCTTTCACTGGACGGCTGTGCCGCCCATGTCCTGGACTTTGATACAGGTAAAAAAAGGGCTTCCAGCAAGAAAGACATAGAAACCATGGCCACTATCGGTAACTATCTGGAAGAGATAGATATAATCTCGCCGATGGTAAGTGCCCAGGATTCATTCAAGGGGGCAAGGCCCCTGCATGAACTGGATGGCTGTCTGTCCCGGGCAGAGAAACATGTGGTCACTGAATCAACTGTCAGTGCCCGGGAAGCAAGGGGACAGATTGAACTGGCCGCAGCAGTTGCAGGGGGTAAGGATAAACTCAGAAAAAGGCCCATCTTCTCCAATTTTATCTGTACCATTTCACCTTTAACCCAGGATAAAGGAGGGATTGAGGCCGGACTGGAGTTTGCCAGAGCAGGAATACCGGTCGGTTTTTATAGTATGGCTACTACTGGTGTTACCTCACCAGTAACCCTGGCCGGTACCCTGGCGGTATTAAATGCTGAGGTCA
>JADQBU010000139.1 GCA_016278435.1 Halanaerobiales bacterium | reverse complement strand
TCGGACTTGAACCGATAACCTGCTGATTACAAGTCAGCTGCTCTACCAATTGAGCTACGTCAGCCTATTAAGCAATTTTATTGTCAACATATAATATTATAAGGATAATGAATATGTTTGTCAAGAGTAATTTTGAAAAATAACTCCCTTAATGCTGGAGAAACATTAAGGGAGATCTCTGTGTAATTTAATTCTTAGTAACAACCATGATCGTATGTTAAAGCAAAGACCAGTAGAATTAAAATCAGAAAGACCAGAATAGGACTTTCAAAAAATCCGCCTTTGTATCCACCGGACATATATATACCCCCCTTTTGCCAGACTAATTTATTATATGTATTAATCAATAAAATTGTTAAGGCAAATTTGCTAATTAAAATTGTTAGTGTTATAATTATGTAGGGAAGTGGTATCATGGGAGGAAAATACCGGGATGATAAGATAAAGCAGGAACATACAATTATAGAAGATATCTTACCATTACTGGAGGAAATAGCAAAGATTCCAACTATAAAAAGTATAATTCCAGGAAGGATAAACCGGCGTAAGGGAAGTGGAATTAAACCATATTTACAGTTAAAATATAATACAAGAAGTGGTATTAAATTAATAGGGAAAAATAGTGCATCTTTACAGGAAGTATTTGTAGTAACTGATGAAACTGAAAAAACTTTAACCCTGCTTAAAAAGAAAGATTTCATCAAATAAAGCTTGACAATAACAGTCTAATTGGATATAATTATCATGCTAAACGGGTTGTGGCGCAGCTTGGTAGCGCGCACGTCTGGGGGGCGTGAGGTCCCGGGTTCAAATCCCGGCAACCCGACCATCTTTTTTCTAAAACAGTCCCTGTTGGGGCTTTTTTTATTATAAATATAATTAGAAAAGGTTGAATTTTAAATGAAGAATATCTTTGTAATCACCCTGGGTTGTCCTAAAAATCAGGTTGATAGTGAATATTTACTGGGACAGTTGACAACTGAAAAAAGCTTTAAAATTGCAGATAAAATAGAAGAAGCAGAGGTCATAATTATTAATACCTGTGGATTTATTGAAGATGCCCGGGAAGAATCTATAGATACGATCCTGGAAGCAGTATATTATAAAGAACATGGAAAATGTGAAAAACTTATTGTAACCGGATGTCTAACTCAGAGATACAGGGAAGAGATACTTGAAGAAATTCCTGAAGTTGATGCAATTATGGGGACGAGTAAACTCGATATAGTAAACGAAACAATCTTACAAACACTATCCGGTAGCAGGGTTAATAATGTTGGTGACCCTGGTTTTAATTATACCCATCATTTACCTCGTAAAACCGAAAATAAACATTTTAATTATGTTAAGATAGCAGAAGGATGTAACAATAACTGTACTTACTGCAGTATACCCGCTATCAGAGGACCTGTTAAAAGTAGATATATTGAAGATATATACACCGAGGTAAAGGGATTGACAGATACAGGTGTTAAAGAAATTATTCTTATTGCTCAAGATACAACCAGTTATGGTCTTGATTTATACGGAAAACCTGCACTTATAACTTTACTGAAAGAACTTGTCAAGATAAAAGATATTAATTGGTTAAGGCTTTTATACTCCTATCCAGAGCATATTTCTCCAGAACTAATTAATATAATTAAAAATGAGGATAAATTATGTAACTATCTGGACCTTCCTGTACAGCATTCTGCAAATAAAATTAGAAGATTAATGAAAAGGGAAGGAAAACGTGAAGATATTATAGAAATAATTAAAATGATAAGAAGAGAAATTCCGGATATAGCACTGAGAACATCTTTAATTGTTGGTTTTCCAGGTGAAACAGAAAATGATTTTGCTGACCTCTATGATTTTGTAAAAGAAATAAGATTCGAAAGACTAGGTGTTTTTCAATATTCAAAAGAGGAAGGTACACCAGCAGCTGATTTTAAAGATCATCTCCCTAAAGATGTTAAAGAAGAGCGCTTTGAGCAGATTATGCAGTTGCAACAGCAGATTTCTCTGGATAAAAACCTGGTTTTAATAGGTAGTAAAAAAGAAATTATTGTAGATGAGATTATTGAAGATCAGGCTTTATGCCGTTCCCGGTATGATGCACCGGATATTGATAATCAAATTATTCTTCCTGCTTCTGAATTAAAGCCTGGAGATATACTTACCTGCAGGATTAAGGAAGCATATGAATATGATCTGGTAGGAGAACGAGTATATGAATCTACCCAATAAACTGACAATACTCAGAATATTACTGGTACCTGTATTTATGGTGTTCTTATTTTTACGCAAGGGTTACCCTGGTTATTCTGAAGCTTTTGCCCTGATTACTTTTATAATTGCAGCAATAACCGATGGTTTAGATGGTTATTTGGCCCGCAAGCACAAGATTGTTACTAAACTGGGCAAGATTCTAGATCCCCTGGCCGATAAATTACTGATAACAGCTGCCTTGATTTCATTTGTTGCCCTCAAGGAAATATCTGCCTGGGCAGCAATAATTATAGTTGGGCGCGAACTGGCAATAACAGGTTTAAGAGTAATAGCAGCCAGTGAAGGTATAGTAATTGCAGCCAACAAATGGGGGAAATGGAAAACTACCCTGCAGATAACAGCAATCATTGCTGTTATTATAGATCCAGAAATAATCAATTTACCCTGGCATCTGCCCATTATCTTGATCTGGGTGGCAGTGGCTATAACTATCTATTCGGCAATAGTCTATTTCAGGCAGGTTGATATTGACTTTTTTGGAGAACATCATTGAGGATGATTAAATGTTAAGAATACTAAATAGAGCACTGGCCACAGGATTTTTTGTTGGGGAAATCCCCGGAGCGCCAGGAACCTATGGTTCCTTACTGGCAGTAATATTAATATTATTTTTCCCTTCGCTTACAACCTTGCCATTTTTATTAATAGTATTTTTCATGGGAATAATAATCACAGGTCATGAGGAAAAAATTACAGAGATTAAAGATGAATCAGCGATAGTCCTGGATGAAATTCTGGGTATACTGGTTACTTTTTTTGGGATATCTGATAATTATCAAATCTGGTTCTTAATAACAGGTTTTATCCTTTTTAGATTATTTGATATCGTAAAACCATATCCTATAAAATCATTACAGAAAATACCTGGTGGACTGGGTGTAATGATTGATGATCTACTGGCCGGTCTGGTTTCACTGTTAATTCTGTCAATAATCTGGTAAGGTTTTATATTTGACCTGGTATTATGGAGGTGAATAATGAGCGGGCTGGGCAAAATACTGATTTATTTGGGACTGGCGATTGCTGTTATCGGATTAATTTTAAACTATACTGGAAATGTTTTTTCCTGGTTTGGGCACCTGCCTGGAGATATCAGGATCGAAAAAGAGAATTTTTCCTTATATTTTCCGGTTGTTTCTCTGATTTTGATTAGTGTGGTCCTTAATCTTTTAATCTATATATTTAAACTCTTTATTAAATAATTTTGAACAAATAATCAGCCTTAAGGCTGGTTTTTATTTTATGGTAAAGATTACTTCCATAATACACTGGAAACATAAGCTATATAGATGTTATAATTAATTTAATCCAGGTAGAAAGGAGAAGCCGTAGTGGAATATAAGGGAATTAAAATTAATATCGTAATTTTAATTATTGCAGTAGTACTGATGATATTCTTTGCCGGTAAATTTATAATGACTAAATATAATGTGGAACAACCTTTACTTGAAAGTATAAATAATGTTAATGGTATAGAAAATGTCGAACTGATCGACAGCAATGGTAAGATTAATATCAAAATAACAGTTACCGATGATGCAGATTTTTATCAGACATATAAAAATGTCGTAGAAATCACGGAAACACAACTGGCTGAAGACAAAGGTAATGTCCTGATTAATAATAAAACAAGTCCTGCATTAAATGATATTTATCACAAAATACACTTCTCAATATACGAGGGTATAGCAACAAGCCAGTTTACAAAAATGAATAGTGAAATTGAAGAGATTGCTCAGACCAGTGGTTTAAAAGATTTTAAAGTCTGGATTGATAATAATAACTTATATTTAAAGATGAGTGATGGAGATAATTATCTATATAAAATTATCTCCCGGATTACAAAAAATACAGGAGTAGGAGGTGAGGTCAGTGGTTAAAGAAGTAGGAATTGGTGTTACGGTTGCCATATTAATAATCCTGGCCTTACAGGGTTTTAATATCTTTCCCCTGGTGATTCTGGGTTTTCTTTCCCTCTTTATGTGGCAGATAATCAATCAGAAGGGATTAAAAGATGCTATTACAGGTAGTGGTAGTAATATTAAAACTATCGCCAAAGTAGATTTTGCAGATATAGGTGGTCAGAATACAGCAAAAAATGAATTAATCGAAGCCCTGAATTTTGTTAAAGATGTCGATGGGATCAAAAAGATGGGTATCAGACCGATCAAGGGTATCCTTCTAAATGGACCACCGGGTAC
>JADQBU010000355.1 GCA_016278435.1 Halanaerobiales bacterium | reverse complement strand
ATATTCCTGATAATCAGAGGTGGAGCCAGAATCAATAATGAATTCAGAATATGTAATAGTTGAATTCCAAAGAACATATATTTTCTTTCTTTTAAATATCTGGTATAGAACTTCTTTAATAATTTATTATAATTATAATCTCTTGTATAATCATTACTTCCCATTTCAGCGTCCATTCTAACACCCTCCCGGTTGCTTTTTTGCCATAAACATTATACATGATAAATTTCATAATCTCAAATGATAAAAGCTGTTAACCTGGAGAGGTTAACAGCTTCTTGTTAAGCAAATTTGATTTTATCCACCGAGATAGGCTTTTTTAACTTCATCATTCTGTAGCAGTTCATCTCCCGGGCCTTCTATAATAATTTGCCCGGTTTCCAGAACATAAGCATAATCAGCAACCTTTAGAGCAGCATAAGCGTTCTGTTCAATCAAAAGAATAGTCGTACCCTGGGAATTAATCTCTTCAATAATTTCAAATATCTCCTGCACCAGTAGTGGTGCCAGTCCCAGTGATGGTTCATCCATTAATAATAAGCGGGGTTTTGACATCAAGGCCCGGGCAACTGCCAGCATCTGCTGTTCCCCCCCGGAGAGGGTTCCACCCTTTTGCTGTAACCTCTCTTCCAGCCGGGGGAAGAGCTCATAGACCCATTTAAGGTCCTTTTTGATCCCATCAGTATCATTTCGTTTAAAAGCCCCCAGCTTCAGGTTCTCGTAGACCGTTAAATTGGGGAAAATCCTTCTTCCCTCAGGTACCATAACCAATCCACCAATGGTTCTCTGTCTGGTATCAAAATCATTGATATCTTTGTCTTCATAGTAAATACTGCCCTGGCTTTTATCAACCAGTCCACAGATAGTACGTAAAGTAGTACTTTTCCCTGCACCATTGGCACCAATCAGGGTTACTATCTTCTGGGCTGGTACCTCGAAATTTATTCCCTTAAGGGCATGAATACCACCATAATGAACGTGTAAATCTTCTACTCTAAGCATTGGCCAGATCCACCCCCAGATAAGCTTTGATGACTTCCGGATTATTTTTTATCTCTTTCGGCAGTCCTTCAGCTATGGTTTTTCCATAATCCAGAACCAGAATTCTTTCGCAGATATCCATAACCACCTTCATATCGTGTTCAATCAGAAAAATTGTAACATCAAATTCATCTCTGATATGTCTGATAAACCCAACCAGTTCCGCAGATTCCTGGGGGTTCATGCCGGCTGCAGGTTCATCCAGAAGTAGTAATCTGGGATCAGTGGCCAGAGCCCGGGCTATTTCCAGTTTACGCTGTTTACCATAAGGAAGACTTCCGGCCTTATCATTGGTATATTCATCCAGATCCACCCTTTTCAATAATTCCATTGATTTCTCATAGAGCTCATCTTCTTCTTTCGTATAGCCTGGCAGCCTCAAAATAGCTGAAAACAGGCTTGATTTCAAATGAAGATGGGTACCGATCATGATATTATCAAGTACAGTTAGATTGTCAAGTAAACGGATATTCTGAAAGGTACGGGCAATTCCCAGTTTAGCAATTTTATCCGGTTTATACCCGGTAATATCTTCATCCTCAAAGTAAATTTTATTTTCTGTCGGGGTGTAGATTCCAGTAATCATATTATAGACCGTTGTTTTTCCTGCCCCATTGGGACCGATCAAACCCACGATTTCACCCGGCTCAAGTTCAACAAAGAAATTGTCTACAGCTGTTAAACCACCAAAACGCATGGTAATATTGTCAGTTTTAAGTATAGCCATTACATTTTCCCTCCTTCTGCCGAGCGGAATCTATCAAAGAAACTGAAGAATCCTTTCCAGGTAAACTCAATTTCACCCAGAAGACCATCCTGTTTAAAGATGATAACAATCAAAAGCAGCAGAGAAAAAGTAACCATTCTTAAGCCGGGAATCTCCGGAAAAGCCAGCGGCCCGATATTAAATCCCTGTTCCAGCGGCCTTAAATATTCCAGGAAAAAATTAAACAGAAAAGCAGCCATAACAGTTCCGGTAATACTACCCAGCCCACCGATAACAACTACAATCAAGACATTAAAGGTCATAACAAACATAAAAGCCCGGGGGTCAATGGTAGTTAAAAGACTGGCCAGCAGTCCTCCCCCGATACCGGCAAAAAAGGCACTTACTGTAAAGGACATAACCTTATGATAGGTTAGATTAACACCCATCGCTTCAGCCGCAATTTCATTCTCCCTGATAGCCATCAGGGCCCGGCCGTAACTACTGGCAATCAACCTTTTGATTACAAATATCGTAAGAACCGCAAAACCCACAGTCCACCAGAGATTAGAATACCCGGGTATACCTTTCAAACCCAGAGCACCGTTTGTAACCTGGGGAATATTGTTGGAAACAACTCTGATAATTTCCGCAAACCCCAGGGTAGCAATCCCCAGATAATCTCCCCGCAGTCTTAAAACCGGCAGGCCGATAATAATGGCTGCAACTGCAGCCAGTACCCCACCGAGCAACAGGGCCACTACAAAAGGAAGTTGAATCACACTTAAGGGCCAGATTAAAGGTTCTATGATAAAAGACATCTCTTTATACATGGGAGGCATTATAAATAATGAAGTCGTATAGGCACCTATAGCCATAAAGCCGGCGTGGCCCAGGGAAAACTGACCTGTAAAACCAAAAATAAGGTTCAGGCTAACTCCCAGTGTGGTATAAATTGCCCCCAGATTTAGAATTCTCAGAGTATAATTATCCAGATTTTTTTCAGCAAAATTAATAGCAAATGCCAGAACAACCAGAGCTATTAATGATAACAACCTTTCCTTATTTTTACTCATAGACTTACACCTTCTCCTGCACATTTTTACCCATCAGTCCATCAGGTTTAAATAAAAGAATTAAGATCAAGATAATAAATGCAAAGGCATCCCTGTAGCCAGAGAGCTGGGGCATAAAACCAACCAGCAGGATTTCAGCCATTCCCAGGATAAAACCTCCAATCATCGCCCCGACAATATTCCCGATACCCCCTAAAACAGCAGCAATAAAAGCTTTTAAACCCGGTATCATGCCCATCAAGGGGAAAATCTGGGGATATTTCAGAGCCCAGAGGATTCCTCCTACTGCAGCCAGAGCAGAACCGATGGCAAAAGTTATGGAAATGGTTCTATCCACATTAACAGCCATTAAACGGGCAGTCTCCATATCGGTAGAAATAGACCTCATGGCAAGACCCGTTTTCGTTTCATAAACCACATATAATAAGGCCATCAAAAAAATGACTGAGATAAATGTGGAAGCAAGATTAATTGAAGATATCCGGGTATTTCCCAGGATAAACATTTTATCGAAAATTTCCGGCCGGGCGAAGGATTTGGGGACTCCACTGAAGATAACGATCCCGGCATTTTGCAGGAAAAACGAGACACCAATAGCTGAGATTAAAATAGATATTTTTGGAGCCTTTCTTAATGGACGGTAGGCGATTCGTTCTGTTAACATCCCGGTAATGGCAGTTAAGACAATTGCCACAATAAAAGATAACCACCAGGGTAGGTGAAAAATTAAAACACCATAATATAGAAAATAAGTACCAAGCATAAAAATTTCACCATGAGCAAAGTTTATAAGTCTTAATATTCCATATACCATGGTATAACCTATAGCAATCAGGGCGTAAAGACTCCCGAGTGATAAGCCATTAACAATATTTTGTAAAAATATATCCAGTGACATTAGTTAGCCTCCTTATAATAGATGGAGAGATAGAGCACAGGCTCCATCTCTCCTGATAAATATTAATAGCTAATATTTAATCACTATTTACGGGTTTATTGTTGTTTCATAGTGGTATTCACCGTCAACAACTTTCAGTACTACAGCAGGTCTAACAGCATTACCCTGGTCATCGATAGAAATGGTTCCACCGGCACCGGCAAAATTCTTGGTTGCTGCCAGAGCATCTTTAATGGCATCGGGATCTGTTGAACCTGCCCGGGAGATAGCATCAAGTAATAAATTGTAAGCATCATAGGTCATAACAGATACAGCATTGGGGTCTTCATTGTATTTTTCTTTAAAGGTTTCAACAAACTTAATTGAGGCATCTGTTGTAGCCGGAGCTTCTGGATGATAGAAACTGGTAGCGATAACACCCTCTGCATCCTCTCCTGCAATTTCAATCAACTTGGGATTATCAAGGGTATCTCCACCCATATAAACACCTTTAAAACCCAGTTCTCTTCCCTGAATAGCAATTAAGGCAACATCGCCAAAATAACCCGGGAAGAACAATGCTTCAGCCCCGGAACTTATTATCTCTGTCATCTGAGCTGAAAAGTCCTGATCTCCGGTCTGATATTTTAAGTTGGAAACTATCTTTCCACCCAGACTTTCAAAGGTACGTTTATAGAAATTAGCCAGACCAACAGAGTAGTCCTGGGCAACGTCAACTAGTAGTGCAGCTTTATCTATACCAAGTTCATTATAAGTA
>JADQBU010000275.1 GCA_016278435.1 Halanaerobiales bacterium | reverse complement strand
CAGCATCAAGTACCGAACCGGCTCCTATTAACATCTCTTCACTGGAATAATTTTTAACCAATTCTTTAATGACATCTATTGCTCCAGGAACCGTCATCGTTATTTCAATAGCTTCCATTCCTCCTGCTTTAACTGCTTCTGCTATTTTTAGGGCTTGTTCTGGGTTCTCTGCCCTGACTACGGCCACAATACCTGTGTCACTAATTCGTTTTAAATTTTTATTTTTCATTAATATCACCTCAATTAGATTTTTACACTAACCTACTTTTGAAGTATTTCGTTGGTATGTTCTGTTTTACATTATAAAACGCAGTTTTGTAAATTTCCATTTCATAATCATCCAATATTTACTAGAAATAGAATCCCATTTACACCAGTTTAATATATCTTTTGTCAGCAATGTCTAAACAGCACTTGTGCAGGATTTATAAACATATAAAATCACAACTGCTTCTCCTTATTATTAAGTTCAACTGACTCCCCAGAAATATTCGGAAGAAGAAGAATTAATACCAATCCAACAACCGGTAAAACAAATATAACCTTCAATGAATAATATATGTTCCATGTATCTGCAATAAACCCAAGAATAGTGGCACCAATTGCCCCAACTCCACCCCCCAGACCAATCATTAAACCAGAAGCAAGACCAATATTGTTTGAGAGCAGTTTTTGTCCAAAAACTACAGTAATACCGAAAGTACAGATTAGTACTGCGCCATCCAGAGCGGCAAAAATAAGTCCCCAGTAACCACTGGTATTGAACAAAAGATATGTCAAGGGCAGGGTAAATATCATGGAATAGAGAAGCATCTTCTTAAAACCAAATCTATCAGCCATGGGGCCGGCTATCAGAGTTCCTACTGCTCCTGCTATTAAGAAAAATGTCAGTAATCTGCTTCCATAAATATCGCTTCGCCCCAAATGGTCAATATAATATAGTGGTATAAAATTAATTATCCCGGCATGGATCCAGGAACGAAGAATAACAAAAGCAATTAAAAAAAACAGTGATCTTACCCTCAATTCCTCACTGTATTCCTCTTCAACAGCAAAGTCATCACTGTTATCTTCCTTTTCATCAATAATACCTTTAATCCGGTTCAGCAATGGTATCAAAATTATTATCATTAAAGCGCCCGGAATTAAGAAAAGAAGGGTTCCTTTTAGTGCAAACATTGTTATAAACCAGGCAACAAGAATTGGACCAATTCCCATACCTGCCGTACCTCCAATTGAAAAAATTGACATAGCTGAGGCCTGCATTGATCCCCGGCTGATTAAATATGTAGTCTTTGAAGCCTGAGGATGAAAGGCAGCAACCCCTATTCCAGATAAAAAGATTATAAAAAGTAATAAATAATAGTTTTTAATCAATCCCACCAGGGATATTGCACCGATAGATAAAGAAATAGCTACTGGTATTAACCACATCATCTTCTTCTTGTCAACTAACATCCCAAAGATCGGTTGCATAAAGGAAGAAGTAAGCTCAATTATCAGAAATATTATTGTAGTCTGGGTATAATTAAGTTCCATTATCTCCTTCATATGGGTCATTATAATCAGAATTGAACCCGGAGCAAAATCTGTTACCATATGACCCATGCTTAATATAATATAATGAATCCAGGGCATTCTACTAACACCTCGCTTTAAGATATCTCCTATTAACTTTAAGTCTGTATTCTCAACACTTAGAACAACAACAATACTGTTGTGTTCCAAAACTTTACCAGTGATAACTGCTGACAATGCTACCACTCTTGAAGGTTCAATAAGGTATTTAGCCCATTCAGCAAGAAGGTAACAAGCATTTTTATTTCGTTCTGATACCAGAATAATATCATCAACATACTGTAAGCAAAGATCAAGAGTCAACTGTTCCGGCTTTTTTGCAATTAAGGCATCTGCTATCGTACTGATATCATTTTTACTGCATATTTTACTGGATTTATAAGATTTGTACATTGAATTCGACTGTTCCGGCTGTACTCCGTAGATCTTAATTCCAGGATTAATACTTTTAACAGAAGCACTAATACCGGATAATAATCCGCCACCAGCCACCGGGGCAATTATGGTTTCAATATCCGTCCTTTCTTTAAGTATCTCAAGACCCACAGTTCGCTAACTCTTAAACATTATTGAGGTTAAATAATTTCATATTTTTCTATTAATGCCTTGTTAATATTAATCCCTAAGCCTGGTTTATTATTCTTTTTAATAATACCATCATCAAATATGATTGGTGAACTTGACAATTCATTCCTGAATATGTTCGGAGTTTGGTCCAGTTCTAGCATTACATCTGGTGGATATAAACAATTAGGAAAATTAGGGAGACTAAACCCAATGTGAGTTCCTGCTGCCAGGGCAATTGAACTACCCCAGATATGAGGGTAACATTGTATATTATTTATTGTAGCCAGAGACACAATTTTTTTAAACTCAGTTATTCCACCTACTGCACATGTATCTGGTTGTATTATGTTAATACAACGTTTATTAATCAGATCTTTAATTCCATATCGGGTAAATTCAGCCTCCCCACCGGCTATTGGTATATTGATATTATTTTTTACCTCAATATAACCATTTTTATCTTCAGGTGGAACCGGTTCTTCAAACCAGAATATATCAAACTCCTCTAGCCGTTTACCAACTTTTATTGCATTACTGGCATTATACGCATGATTAGCATCAACCATCATTATAATTTCATCACCAATAGCTTCTCTAATAGCTTTTACAGTTTTAATATCCTCATCAATCCCAAATCCAATTTTAATTTTTAAAGCCTTAAATCCATCATCAATATATCTATGAGCTTCATTTACCAGCTCTTCAACTTCATTTTCAATATTTCGGCGATAAAATCCAGTAGCATAGGCCAATAATTTATCTCGAAAGGCACCTCCTAAAAGTTTATATATTGGTAACCCTGTATACTTGCCTTTTATATCCCATAACGCAATATCAATAGCACTAATTGCCTCAATCACCACACCCTTTTGGCCATGGTCCTGAAGTGAAGAATATAAAGTCTCCCAGATAATTTCATTATCAAAAGGATCTTTACCTAATATCAAGGGTTTATATACTTCTTCAATAATTTTTTTATGGATAAATGCAGGCCCCAGCGATTCGCCCCAGCCTATTATTCCCTCATCAGTTATTACCTCTAAAATCATAATAGTACGACTATCATACCACCCCTGAGAATATGAAAAACGTAAATGTTCAGGCAGCTTATATTGAAGTACATGAGATTTAATATCAATTATTTTCATGATGCTATCAACCTCTCATTTTTGCAAGAATTAATTATTTCATGAACAAATCTATTTGTTAATTGAAGCCTAAATAGTTTGGAATTGTAAGTGTAAACCAGGGAACATAAGTAATAAGAAATAAAACAACCAACTCAATAATAACAAATGGCCATACTTCTCTTATGACATTTTCATATTTTAAATTAGATATTCCTGTAGCTACAAATAAAACAGCCCCTAGTGGAGGAGTTATTAATCCAATATTAAGATTAACACACATCATTACACCAAAATGCAAGGGATTAACTCCAAGTTTAATTGCTATTGGTGCTAAAATTGGGGCAAGTATAATCAACGCAGCTGTTATATCCATAAACATACCTACAATAAGAAGAAAAATATTAATAATTAAAAGAATAAGATACTTATTATTCCCACCAATAGTAATAAAGATACTTGCTAACTGTTCCGGAACATGGTCCATCGCAAAAAGCCAGGCTAAAACTGATCCTGCAGCTACAATTATTAAGACAACTCCACTTAACCTGAACGCCGATTTCAGGGAATTATACAAATCTTTTAATGTTAAGGACCGATATATTACAAATCCAACTATTAATGCATAAAGCACTGCTATAGCAGATGCTTCTGTTGGAGTAAATATTCCGCTGAGTATACCTCCTAGTATAATTATTGGCATTAAAAGAGGTATGATTCCACCGATAAAACTCTTGATGAATTCTTTTAATGAAGGCAATTCCCGTTTAGGATAATCCCTTTTCTTAGATATAAAATAATTTGCATTCATTAAGCCGATAGCAATTAAAATACCTGGTAATAATCCAGCAGCAAACATGCCTGCAATAGATACATTCATTAATGAACCATAAATAACCATTATTATACTTGGAGGAATTATCGGTCCAATAACAGAAGAAGCAGCAGTTATTGCTGCCGCATAACTACGATGGTAACCATCTTTCTCCATAGCAGGTATAAGAAGAGGACCTAAAGATGAAGTATCAGCTACTGCAGATCCTGTAATTCCTGCAAAAAATACACTACCGACAATATTTACATGGCCAAGCCCTCCCCGTAAATATCCAACAAAAACATCTGATAATCTAATAAGGCGATTAGTTATTCCGCTGCGACTCATAATTTCTCCCGCCAGCATAAAGAAAGGCATTGCTAATATTGGAAAA
>JADQBU010000382.1 GCA_016278435.1 Halanaerobiales bacterium | reverse complement strand
CTTTACCGGGGCCTCTGCCTCAAACAGAACAATCTGCTTTTGATAAAAATCTTGATGGTTCCGGTAAAACTCTAGATAGTCACTTTTCTCAGCAAAATCAGAGAATAAATCTAAATTTTGACCAAAAACATTCTGCGATGGTACCCTATGATTACCAGCATGAACAATTTTATTTCCCTCAAACCTGTAGGATACTGTATAGTTCTTCCAGTGGTTATAATTGCCCCTTGATTTTGTAAGGGACTGACTTACTTTAGTCACAATTGGATGTTCACTATAGGCTGAAAAATAATCCTTCACTTCCCGGTAGTAATCCGTATTTTTGAAGATCATTTCATTCTGGCTACCGTATTCTCCCAGGGCAATCACCACGTGAAGTAGTTCATAGGTCTCAGGTATCTGAACAGTGATTTTGCCCTTTTTTTCCTGAATATAATCGGGCTTCAAGTCTGTTGTATTATTAAAACCTGTTGGCCGAAAATCCTTGCTTCCTGGTCTATATCCCCAGGGCTGCCAGATTATAATTAAAACCAGGACTATTATTCCTATCGCAGCAAGCCACCATTTTCTCTTTAATTTCATTTGTAAAATCCTCACTCTCCCTGTTTTAAAATAGGGCTTTTAAAATTTCGTTCAAATCAATCCGAATCAATTTAAATCAGGAATTGGCTGCCTCTTCTAAAAAATCATTAAACCCTTTAAGCTCTTTTACCACCTGACTATTAAGCTCAGTTAATTGCCCTACCAGAATACTAATTTTTTCAGGAGAGAATTTATAAGAATATACATTACGTACTATATGTCTAAATCCCCTGTAATCATCCAGTCTATTCTCCGTATCTTTTGTGATAACTGCAGGTCTCACTTTCTTAATTTTAATTGTCATTTGTTTTAATAGCTCTTTATGCCAGGCAGAACCTTCAGGCAAAGAACCATCTACTTCATTTGCTATCATTTCAAAAATTCTTTCCAGACCGGAATAATAATCATGTAGATTTAAAGCTACACTATCAAGAAAGATGTTATCATTATCATTTTGAAATCTCTCCCAAGCCTTCCCAACTCTTTCAACCACTTTGTTAATTTCTTCAGTCTCATTTTCTATTCGCCCCAACAAAGTTAAATAGCGTTTAATCATACCGGTATTCCCTCCTTTTTAATAACCTCAAATAATGATTCCTTACAATCATTGATATCAACAAGGTCAACATGGAAATCATTTGATAAACCAGTAATCTCGCCATACGCTTTATAAAATTTATCATCAGGAATACCTTTTACTGCCAAGTCAATATCAGAATACTTATGGAACCTTTCTTTATCGATTAAGGAGCCAAATACAATCACTTTCTCTGCTTTATACTTTTCCCTTAAAACACCTGCTAATTTCCCTATTTCTTTCCAGGCTTCCTCATACCTCTTATCAACTTCTTGCTCTCCTGTAAATAGCAACGGATATTCTTCTCTAATCTTCAAACTTTTCGACCTCCTGCCGATCAAAACATCTCTCTTACTATTATAATATCATAGGTTATCATTCATCTTCCAGTTTATAGAGCATCTCCCGGTAACATTCTATACAGTAATATTTTTTCTTATAATAAAATAATTTTGCTTTTGTACCACAGAAAACACAGCTGGGTTCTTCTCCATCTTCAAATATTCCCTCAGTATAACCCAGACGCATTTTAAGTTCTCTAATCATAATATCATCACTGATACTGATTAACTTACCATAATCCAACTTTTACCCCTCCTGGTGTATTTAATCTAAGTATATGTTAAAGTAGACACAAGTATATCTTATAATATATGAAAAAAATTGTCAATTTATATATGTTTTTCTAAGTTATGGGAATATATATAGCGTTATTTTCTAATACCATAAGTCTTTTATATCTCTATAAGTAATATTCTACATAATGACAATAAAACCTGCTAAAAAAATACCGGACATTGCACTTAAGAACAATGTCCGGTATTGGCTGCTTCTATTTTTATTTATATAGATTGGAGTATTCATAAGTGATTAAAATATATAGTATTTTTACTCCAAAAGATGACAGGCTGCAAAGTGGCCTGGTTCATATTCCTTAAAGGTCGGTTCTGCTTCCATACAGTAAGCAAAAGCCTCCGGGCACCTGGTCCTGAAACGGCATCCAGAAGGTGGATTAACGGGACTGGGAATATCTCCTTTTAATAGAACATCTCCCAGCGGCTTTTTGGGGTCAGGTTCCGGAACCGAGGCCAGCAGCCCCCTGGTATAAGGGTGAAGCGGATTATTATATAACTCATCACTATCGGTAAGTTCCACGATCTTACCCAGATACATAACTGCTACCCGGTCACTGATCTGTTCCACAACCGAGAGGTCATGGGCAATAAAAATATATGATAGCCCGAACTCATCCTGGAGATCCATAAGCAGGTTGATTACCTGGGCCTGAATAGAAACATCCAGGGCAGAAACCGGTTCATCACAGATTATCAGCCTGGGATCAAGGGCCAGAGCACGGGCTACCCCTATTCTCTGCCGCTGTCCACCTGAAAATTCATGGGGATAACGGAACATATATTCCGGTCTGAGACCAACGGTTGTCATCAGCTCTTCTACCCGGTCTATCCGGGATTTGCGGTCTCCGACACCGTGGATCCTCATTCCTTCAGCGATTATATTCTTGACAGTCATCCGGGGATTTAATGAAGCAAAGGGATCCTGAAATATCATCTGGATATCCTTCCTTACCCCCCGCATCTCTTTTTCATTCAACTTCGCCAGATCACGCCCCTGAAAGATGACCTCTCCATCTGTGGGAGGATAGATCCTGAGAATAGTCCTTCCAGTTGTACTTTTACCACAGCCTGATTCACCAACCAGACCGAGGGTCTCATTTTCCCGGATATTAAAGCTGATTCCATCAACAGCCTTCAGATAGGCTATCTGCTGCTTTAAAAATCCGGAACTCTGCGGAAAATATTTCTTCAAGTTCCTGACTTCAAGGATGTTATCCATCTTGCTTCCCCCCTTGCTCAGTATTTAACCAGCAGCGGGCGTAATGGGTTTCATCTATCTTAACCTCCGGCGGTTCTTCCTGCCGGCAGATATCCATCACCTGTTCACAGCGCGGGTTAAAGCGGCATCCTTCAGGGAAGGAATAGGGTGAAGGAACAATTCCCGAAATAGTATCAAGCCGATTTTTCTTGTGTCCAACCCGCGGTATAGACTTGATTAGCCCTCTGGTATAGGGATGGGATGGGTTTTCAAAAAGGTCGCTGATATCAGCCCTTTCCACAATCCGACCTGCATAATAAACCAGTACCCTTTCTACCATCTGGGCAATAACCCCCAGGTCATGGGTAATAAGTATGATTGAGCTCCCGATCTCCTGCTTTAATTCTTTCATCAAGCTCAGAATCTGGGCCTGTATGGTAACATCCAGGGCAGTTGTCGGCTCATCGGCAATCAACAGAGCAGGTTGACAGGCCAGGGCCATGGCGATCATAACCCGCTGCCTCATTCCACCGCTCAATTCATAAGGGTATTTCTCCAATGTAGGTCCCGGGTCGGGAATTCCTACCATATCCAGTATTTCGATTGAATTTTTGATTGCTTCCGAGCGTTCTAACTTCTGATGGGTTAAAAAGACCTCGACCAGCTGTTTTTTTACTTTAAAGACAGGATTTAAGGAAGTCATCGGTTCCTGGAAAATCATCGAGATCTTGTTTCCCCGGTAACTCCGCAACTTCTCCTTTTTAACCTTGAGTAAGTCTTCGTCCCTGAAAAGGATCTCCCCACTTTCAACAGAGCCAACACCTTCCGGGAGTAACCCCATAATTGACAGGGCAGTAACACTCTTCCCACAACCGGATTCCCCCAGTATCCCCAGGGATTCACCTTCATAAAGATCAAAACTTATATCTTCAATGGCAGTTACCTTGCCCTCATCTGTATCAAAACTGGTTGTAACATTCTTTAAATCGAGTAATTTCTTCTTACTGTGCATAACTACACCTCAACTTCTTTATCGCTTTTGCCGGGGGTCAAGGCTATCTCTCAGCCCGTCACCCAGCAGGTTAAATCCTAGCACACAAAGTATTATCGCTATCCCGGGAAAGGTAATAACCCAGGGAGCAGTCAACATGGCCGAGCGGGCATCAGAGAGCATAACTCCCCACTCCGGTGTCGGGGCCTGTGCTCCCAGACCCAAAAAACCGAGTGCAGCCGCATTGAGAATGGCAGAAGCCAGACTCATAGTAGTCTGAACAATCAGTGGAGACAGGGAATTAACCAGGATATGTCTGCTTATCATCCAGCTATTGCCGGCTCCCAGTGTACGGGAAGCCATAACATACTCCTGTTCCTTAACCGATAAGACCTGACTCCTGACCACCCGGGCAAAGCGGGGTATACCAACCACTCCGATGGCGATCATGGCATTAACCAGACCCCTGCCCAGTATGGAAACAATAAAGATAGCCAGCAGAATAT
>JADQBU010000347.1 GCA_016278435.1 Halanaerobiales bacterium | reverse complement strand
TTCTTTCCCGGAAATTATCAATAAAGCCTATGGGAAGGGAGTATTTCTCTCAGCTTATGGATGGTATAAGAGCCCTGATATTTCCTGGAGTGAAGCAGAAGGCAGGGGTAATCCCTACTTTACCTATGTTTACGGCTGCCAGGTAGCTGAAGTCGAAGTCGATACCGGTACCGGGGAAGTGGAGGTACTGAAGGTGACTGCTGCCCATGATGTAGGAAAAGCCATTAATCCTGCCAGTGTCAGGGGCCAGATTTACGGTGGGGTAATGATGGGACTGGGTTATGGAATTATGGAAGAAGTTGAGACCGAGAATGGTTATATCAGCAATACCAACCTTGATGAGTATCTGATTCCCACGGTTAAAGACAAGCCGGAGATAAATGTTATTATCGTAGAAAACCCTGATCCCTATGGTCCCTATGGAGCAAAATCAATCGGCGAACCGGCTATGGAGCTGGGTGCAACATCTGTGGCCAATGCCATTGCCCAGGCTACCGGCAAGAGAGTCAGGTCTCTACCTCTTAATCTGGAGCGGGTATTAATCGGACATTCTCTGAGTAAAGGTGGTAGTTAATGATGGCCAATTTAGATTTTAAAGCGACCAGAAGCCTGCAGGAAGCTCTGGACTTTCTTGATACTAATAGTGAAGTTAAGGTTATAGCCGGTGGTACTGATGTTATGGTTAATTTATATAAGGAAAATTACAGTTATAGTGGGATTCTGCTCGATATTTCCAGGATTGAGGAATTAAAGGAGATCAGGCAGGAAGAAGGCTGGATTAAAATTGGACCACTGGTAACCCACACCATGTTACTTAAAAATGAACTGCTGGAAGATAAGTTTCCAGTTCTGACCGCAGCAGCCCGGACAATCGGCTCTACCCAGGTCAGAAACAGGGGTACCATCGGTGGTAATATCAATAATGCCTCACCAGCTGCTGATTTGATCCCGCCGCTAATAGCACTGAAGGCTGAAGTTAAGCTGCAATCGAGTAGTAGTGAACGGTTAATGCCCCTGGTGGATTTTATTATCGGTCCTTACCGGACAGCTATCAGGGAAAGTGAATTGATTACTGAAATTAAAATTCCCCTGATCAAAGAAAAGTATTACAGTAATTTTCAGAAGATAGGCCGGCGAAAAACACTGGCGATAGCCAGGATTAATATAGCTATAGTTGCCATTATCGATGAACATAAAGTTATCAGGGATATCAAAATTGTTCCGGGTTCTGCCACCCCTTCACCCAGGGCTTTTAATAAACTGGAAGAAGCAGTTACCGGTCAGGAAATTACCGGGCTTAATCTTGAGGAACTGGGCAAGCTCGCCGGGGAAGAAATGGTGGCACTTACGGGAGAACGCTGGTCTACCCCTTATAAAAAGCCGGCTCTGTCTGCCCTGGTTAAAAGAAGTCTCACTGCTGTGATAAAGGAGGTTGAGGGAGATGGAGAAAATCAAAATTAATCTTAACGTTAACAGGCTGGAATATACCCTGGAGGTAGAACCAGATGAACGTCTGCTTGATACCCTAAGGGAACGACTGAAATTAACAGGGGTTAAAGAGGGCTGTAGTATTGGTGAATGCGGTGCCTGTACTGTTATTCTGAATGGAGAGGCCGTCAATTCCTGTATGGTATTGACCGGTCAGGTTGATGGTAGTCAGGTATTAACTGTTGAAGGCCTGGAAGTTGATAGTAAACTCGACCCTTTGCAGCAGGCCTTTATAGACCATCAGGCAGTACAGTGCGGATTCTGTACTCCCGGGATGTTGATGTCAGCAAAGGCTTTACTGGATAAAAATCCCCATCCCAATCGGGAGGAAATCAAGACTGCTATCGAGGGAAACTTATGCCGCTGTACCGGTTATGAACAGATAATTGAGGCTATTGAAAGTGTGGCCGGCAGGAAGGATTGTAAGGAGTGAAATTATGGCATCATTTTTACTAAAAAATATTGCTGAAATTGTGACCATGGATGAGGAAGAAAGCAGGTTACAGGGATACAGCATATTAATTAAAGACAATAAAATTATTGAAATTGCACCTGAAATAAATTTGACCGGAGATGAAGTTGAGCAGGTAATGGATTGTTCTGATTATTTTCTCTACCCGGGCTTAATTAATACCCATCATCATTTTTACCAGACATTGACCCGAAATATCGCTCAGGTTCAGAACCTGGAGTTATTTAACTGGCTTAAATACCTCTACCCGATCTGGGCCAACCTGACTCCGGAAGCTGTTTATTACAGTACCCTGGTAGCCTGTGGGGAACTGCTCAAAACAGGTTGTACTACTGCTGCTGACCACTATTATGTCTTCCCCCGGAGTCAGCCAGCTGATATAATCGATGAGGAATTCCGGGCAGCTGCAGAGATCGGAATCAGATTCCACGGCTGCCGGGGGAGTATGTCCCTGAGTGAAAAAGATGGGGGCTTACCCCCGGATTCAGTAGTTCAATCAGAAGAGGAGATCCTCAGGGATTCACAGCGCGTCATTGAAAAATACCATGATGGAAATCCCTATGCCATGCAGCGGGTTGTCCTGGCTCCCTGTTCACCCTTTTCTGTGACCGGGGTCCTGCTGAAAGAGTCGGTTAAACTGGCCAGGAGTTATGGTGTAACCTGCCATACCCATCTGGCCGAGACCAGGGATGAAGACGAATTCTGTCTGGAAAAATATGGCCTCCGGCCCCTGGCTTATATGGAAAAGGTTGACTGGCTGGGTGATGATATCTGGTATGCCCATGGTGTTCATCTATCGGAAGAAGAGATTGATGAGATGGCCCGGATGAAAACAGGTGTTGCTCACTGTCCGGTTTCCAATCAGAAACTTGCTTCCGGAGCTGCTAAGATTCCCCTTATGCTGGGAAAAGGTGTTCCAGTGGGGCTGGCGGTAGACGGGAGTGCCAGCAACGATTCTTCCAATATGATCCTGGAGATGAAGGCAGCTCTGCTCATGCACCGGTTAATCTATGGTATTAAGAGTATGTCACCAACCCGTGTCCTGTCTCTGGCTACCAGGGGTGGAAGTGAGTTAATCAACCAGCCCGAGATCGGCAGTATTGAAGAAGGCAAGGCTGCTGACATGTTTCTGGTAAATAAGAACCGGCTTGGTTTTGCCGGGGGAACATCGGACCCTGTTTCAGCCCTGATCAATACCGGTGATACCCAGATAGTAGATTATACTATTGTGAACGGTAAGATAGTAGTAAAGGAAGGCAAGCTGGTTAATATAGATGAAGAAAGGGTTATTACTGAGTCTAACAGGATTTCTGAGAAGATGATTACTGGCTAATTAGCTGATTTATGGATAATAAATGATAGTATGTGATCTGTGAAAAGATCTGGGTTTTTAGTTAATTGAAGGAGAGGTTTACATGCTTATTTTTGGTAAAGGAACGGTTTTTACCTTTGATGAGAAATCTACAGTAATTAATGACGGTGGGGTGGCAATCGATGGTGAAATGATTAAAGAGGTAGGTAAAAGCAGGGAATTGAAGGCAAAATACCCGGAAGCAGAGTTCAGGAATGTGGAGGGAAGAGTTATCATGCCGGGTATGATTAATACCCATATGCACTTTTACAGTACTTTTGCCCGGGGGATGGACTTGAAAATAAAACAACCGCCAGCAAATTTTCTGGAGATACTGGAAAAACTCTGGTGGCGTCTGGATTCCAGGTTAAATGAAAATGATATTTATTACAGTTCTCTTTATGCAATAGTTGACGGCATCAAGAAGGGGACCACAACAATTTTTGATCATCATGCCAGCTTTGGTCTGATTGACGGCAGCCTGGATATAATTGCTGAGGCGGTTAAAAAAGCGGGGATCAGGGCTAATCTGGCCTATGAAGTTTCCGACCGCCACGGAACAAAGAGAGCAGTTGCTTCTCTAAAAGAAAATGAACGGTTTATCAAAGGTCTATCCCGACTGTCAAAGGTAGAGAAAAATTACCTGGGTGGTATGATAGGTTTACATGCCTCCTTCACCCTGGAAGATGAGACACTGGTCAAGGCAGCTAGTCTGGCAGCAGAACTGGAGGTGCCCTTTCATCTGCATGTTGCTGAAGGAAAGGTCGATGTCGATGATAGTAGGAAGCGCGGGTATCAGGGTATTGTTGATAGGTTAGATCAGTTTAAACTATGGGTTCCAGGTACTCTGGCTATTCACGGTGTTCATCTCAAAGAAAAAGAATTATCCCTGCTGGCTGAAAGGGATTGCTATCTGATCCATAATCCCCAGTCCAATATGGGTAATGCGGTAGGGGCTGCTCCTCTACAGGCAGCTATCAATGAAGGATTGACTGTCGGATTGGGAACAGATGGTTATACCACAGATATGTTCACATCACTTCAGACTGCCAATTTGTTACAATCACATAAACAGCAGGACCCAGGTGCTGGTGGAGCTGAGCCAGGGATGATATTAAATAATAACCGGGAACTTGCCAACAGGTTTTTCCCGGGAGAAATGGGACGCCTACAACCAG
>JADQBU010000390.1 GCA_016278435.1 Halanaerobiales bacterium | reverse complement strand
TACTATTGATCCCCTGGCAGGTTCCTATTATCTGGAATCACTGACCGATGAGCTGGTCAATAAAGCCCGGGTTTATCTGCAGAAGATAGATGATCTGGGTGGAATGACAAAAGCCATCGAAAATGGATTTGTCCAGCGCGAGATACAGGAAACTGCCTATAAAACCCAGAAGAAGATTGAGAATAAGGAAAAAATAGTGGTCGGGGTCAATAAGTATCGTGAAGATAAAAAGTTAGATACCGAATTATTAAAGGTGGACCCTGCCATTGAAAAAGCTCAAACCAAAGGTTTAAAGGCAATAAAAGAAAGACGCAATAAGGAAAGAGTGGAAAAACATCTACAGGAGATAAAAGAAGCAGCCCGGAATGGTGACAATCTGATGTATCCAATTATTTCTGCTGTAGAAAAGTATGCCAGCCTCGGTGAGATCTGTGATGTACTACGAGAAGAATTTGGAGAATATCAGGCAACCCATATCTAGGAAGGAGGGTCATTATGGTCAAGAATAAAATCAAAGTACTGATTGCCAAACCTGGCCTGGACGGCCATGACCGGGGAGCCAAGGTGATTGCCCGGGGTTTAAAGGAAGCCGGTATGGAGGTAGTTTACACCGGCTTAAGGCAGACTCCCGCCCAGATTGTAAGAGGGGCTATCCAGGAAGATGTGGATGTAATCGGACTCAGTATTCTCTCCGGTGCTCATGAGCATCTCTTTCCTGAGATTATTGAACTATTGCAAAAAGAAGGTGTTGATAATCTACTGGTTATTGCCGGAGGCATCATTCCAGAAGAAGACCATGAAAAACTTCATGATATTGGCATAGCAGGTATTTTTACACCAGGTACACCGATACGGGAGATTGTAGATTTTATCGAAAAGAATGTATAAAGGATTAATTTTAATACAGATAGTTATACCTGAGCATTAATATACTGGAGGTTAATCCTGGGGGAAATCGAATTATGGAACGGTATTTTAAAGGTATAAAAGAAGGAAATGAGAAGACCATTGCCGAGGCAATAACCCTGGTTGAGAATGACCGTGAGCAGGGTTTTAAGTTGTTGAAAAAAATATTCAGTGAGACCGAGATCTCTTATATAATAGGGATAACAGGTCCACCGGGTTCCGGTAAATCTACTCTGACCGGGGAGATGGTTAAAGACTGGTTAAGGACAGGAGTTAAAACCGGAATCATTGCTGTTGATCCCACCAGTCAGTTCAGTGGTGGTGCTCTGCTGGGGGATAGGATCAGGATGAGTGATAAAGTTACCGATAAAAATGTATTTATCCGCAGTATGGCCACCAGGGGTGAACTGGGAGGACTTAATTCATCGGTCTTTGATACAGCCCTGATCTTATCGGCTGCCGGCTATGAAAGAATAGTAATCGAAACTGTAGGAGTAGGTCAGAATGAGATCGATATTGTTAATCTGGCCGATACGACTCTGGTCATAACGACACCTGATGCCGGTGATGAAATACAGACCTTTAAGGCCGGTCTGATGGAGACCGGTGATATCTTTGTAGTAAACAAAGCCGACCGGCCTGATGTAATAAAAATGGAACTGATGATTAAACAGATGCTGGAAATGGCTTACGGAACCGAAACTGAATGGACTCCACCGGTCTTAACCACAGTAGCCAACCGGAGTCAAGGGATAGAAGAGCTGCTGCAAAAGATTGAAGAACATACCGGTTACCTAAAAACCGGCCGGAGATTTTATCAGAAGAGAAAGAAGGTACTGGAAAAACAGCTTATTAATCTGATGGAGAGGATTCTCAGAGAAAATTATATTGGAAGGGTGCTGGAATCCGGTCTGATGGAAGAAAAAATAAGGGAGATTGCCGCCCGTAAACTGGATCCTTATACGGCCGCTGAAAACTTGATTAAGGAGAGGGGTGTCTAAGATGAGAGATGAGATCGAAAAAGTAGTAGAAGAAATCGACCATGTGGGAATAGCTGTTAATGATATTGAGGAAACACTTACTTTTTATGAAAAGATTCTCGGCATGAAGAAGACCGGGGTACAGACCCTGGAAGACAGGGGTCTTAAAGTTGCCTTTTTAGAAACCAGTCAGGGTGAACTGGAATTACTGGAACCTATCAGTGATGATAATCCTATTGTCCGCCATCTGGAACGGAGGGGTGAAGGTATCCAGCACCTGGCCTTTAAAGTTAAAAATATCGACCAGAGAATTGAGGAACTGAAGACAAAGGGGGTCAAGTTTCTCGCTGAAGAAGCAAGACCCGGGGCTGGTGGCAAAAAAATTATCTTTATCCACCCGGGTTCTGCCCATGGAGTTTTAATAGAGTTATGTGAGGAGGCCGACTAGATGTCAGTCAAGGATAAACATGAAGAACTGGCCCACCTGAAAGAAGAGATTAGACTGGGTGGTGGGCAGGAGCGGATAGAAAAACAGCACGCCCGGGGTAAGAAGACGGCCCGGGAGAGGATCGATTATCTTCTTGATGAGAACAGTTTTCAGGAGATTAACATGTTTGCGGTCAACAGGAGTACCGACCTCGGGATGGATGAAAAAGATGTTCCCGGTGAAGGGGTAGTTGCCGGCTACGGTACAATTAACTCCCGCCTGGTCTATCTTTTCAGCCAGGATTTTACCGTTATGGGGGGATCCCTCGGGGCCGCACATGCCCGGAAAATATGCAAGGTTATGGATATGGCCATGAAAACCGGGGCACCATTTATCGGACTTAATGACTCCGGTGGGGCCCGGATTCATGAGGGGGTTGATGCCCTTGATGGGTATGGTGAGATATTTTACCGGAATACCCAGGCTTCGGGTAGGATTCCTCAAATTTCTGCAATAATGGGGCCCTGTGCCGGTGGAGCAGTTTACTCTCCTGCTATTACTGATTTTATCTTCATGACCGATCAGACCAGCCGGATGTTTATAACCGGTCCCGGTGTTATCAAAACTGTAACCGGGGAAGAGGTCTCGAGTGAAGAACTGGGTGGGGCTTTAACCCATAATCAGGTTAGTGGTGTGGCCCATTTTATGAATGATACCGAGGAAGAAACCCTTGATATGATCAGAAAACTCCTCAGTTATATACCGGATAATTACCGGGAAGAACCACCGGTCATAGAAGTTGATGACCCCGGGGGAAGGTCGACAGAAGAAATCAGGGAGATCGTACCTGATAATAGTAGAAAGGCCTATGATGTTCACCAGGTAATTGATAATGTTGTTGACCGGAACTCTTTTCTTGAAGTCCAATCTCATTTTGCTCGCAATGTAGTTGTTGGGTTGGCCCGTTTAAACGGTAGGAGTGTGGGGATAGTTGCAAATCAACCCCTGTATTTAGCAGGTTGTCTCAACATAGATGCTTCTGATAAGATATCTCGTTTTATCCGTTTCTGTGATAGTTTTAATATTCCACTGATAACCCTGGTTGACGTACCCGGTTATCTGCCCGGGACTGAACAGGAATACGGGGGGATTATCCGCCATGGAGCCAAGGTTCTTTATGCTTATTCGGAAGCAACAGTGCCCAAGATAACACTTATTATGCGTAAGGCTTATGGTGGAGCCTATGTGGCCATGGGCAGCCGCTCACTGCAGGCTGACCTGGTCTATGCCTGGCCTATTGCAGAGATAGCAGTAATGGGACCGGAGGGAGCAGCCAGTGTTATTTACCGCAAGGAAATTCAGGCGGCAGAAAATAGTGAAGAAATACTGCAGCAGAAAATTGAAGAATACCGGGAAAGATTTGCAAATCCCTATGTTGCTGCAAACCGTGGTATGGTTAATAATATCATAGATA
Organism: Halanaerobiales bacterium; assembly: GCA_016278435.1. Lineage (GTDB taxonomy): Bacteria > Bacillota > Halanaerobiia > Halanaerobiales > JADQBU01 > JADQBU01. The sequence goes on along the minus strand of JADQBU010000390.1, from coordinate 728 downwards.
TGAATGAAACCAGGGCAGCCCTGGTTAACGGTCTGGAAATGTTAGCCGGTAAAAGGGAAAGTATGACTAGAAAAAGACACGGCAATATTCCGCTTTAAGGTGGTATATATAAATGGAGAAGTATAAAATTGGTTTAGAACTGATGATACTGGGAATGGGAACTGTTGTTATCACTCTTTATTTGCTTTCTCTGCTACTGCGGGTTAATAATAAGCTTTTGAACAGAGGCTCATCTGCAGGGAAAGATAGTGAGGGTAGGTTACAGGAAAAAAATGAAAGTCATCAAATAGGAAAACCACTTACTGGCAGGATTGACTCCCGAAAAAAAGCGGTAATCTCTGCTGCTGTTTATCAGATGCTTGCCGGAGGAAACTACAAAATTATTTCTATTAAAAAAAGCAACCAGGTCTGGAAGGAGGGAAGAGATGAGGAAGTTTAAGATAAGGGTTGACGGTGAAGAGTTTATTGTCGAAGTGGAAGAAGTTACAGGTAATGAGAGTAGATTTGAAAATAGTACCGGGCAATCCTCGTCGGTAAATCAGCAAACACCGGTTGACGGTCAAAGGTCAAGTACTGCCAGACGAGAGAAAAGGAGTGATGCTATTTCTGGCAAGAATCTTTCCCCAGGAAATAAGCAGGAGATTACAGCTCCTATGCCGGGCAAGGTGCTGGATATCAAGGTCAAACCCGACCAGGAGGTTGATAAAGGGGAAGTACTGCTGATTCTG
>JADQBU010000361.1 GCA_016278435.1 Halanaerobiales bacterium | reverse complement strand
CATTACAGGTTGCTGCCACCGGGATGGGTGGTAGTGTACTGGATACTCTGGTAGCTAACCTGGCTGAAGAGATATCGAGATCACTTGATTTTTACAGTATGAAACACCGGGGAAGAAAGATAAATAAAATATTTATTACTGGAGGAGGTTCCCGACTTAAGGGGCTCCAGGAACTAATTAGTAAAGAGATTAACCAGAATATAAGAATTCTGGATACCTATAAGGGTTTCGAATTTGAAGAGATAAACGATTTCAATCAAGAACTTTCTGTGGCCATTGGACTTGGTGCTAGTGAGGTGTTGGAATCATGAAAGTGAATCTGATAAGTTCCCGGAAAAAGGGTGTATCCGTCAACTGGGTTCGAATCATAGTTACTGTAGCGGCAGTAATAATTGTATCTATTATGGGAATAAATTTCTATCTATTACAGGTTAAACAATGGACATTGAATCAAAATATTGATCAACTCCAGAAACAATATGAGATGACAAAACCGGCCCAGGAGGAATATTTAAGCCTGCAGAAAAAAATCAAGGAATTAAAGCAAGAGCAATTTCCGGAGATAAAGGAATTCAGGTGGGACACTCCCCTGATTCAGATTAGCTATGTTATTCCAGCTGGTGCTGTTTTAAATAGCTTACAGATCCAGGGTGATCAATTAATTTTGATGGGAACCACCGAGCAAGCAGAAGAGCTCTCTAAATTTATTAAAAATATTCAAAACTCTCCTGTTTTTTATGATGTTATACTGGAGAGAATTACCAAAGAGGAGAAGATAAGTTTTACTTTAAAGGCTAAAATTAATGAGGGGGTATTGGCAGATGCTGGATAAATTAAGTCAGCGGGAGAAAATACTCCTGATAGTTGCAGTTACATTAATTATAGCGGCTGTTTATTATTTTTATATCTATAAACCCCTGGTAGTCAATGTGCAAAAACTGGAAGAAAAGAAAATAAATCTGGAAAACCAGGTAGAAACGGGCAGAATGTATGTATCGAAGGTTCCGGATTTGAGGAAAGAATATGCAAGGTTGCAGGAAGCCAGACGGGAGAAGGCACAAAAATTTATTGACTTATCCATACTGGAATTATTAATAGATGTTAGGGAATATGCCCGGGAAAACAATGTTATATTATCCAGATTTTCACCGGCAGAAACAAATAAAAATATATCGATGAACATCGGTATTGATGGTGATTATGAGCAATTATGCTGGTTTTTCCTGGACATGATGAATTGGAGAGGTCCCTTTGAGTTTAGAGAACTTAATATGAAGGGACAGGATGAGAATCTAAGTGCTTCTTTAAATGTTTTATTTCTTAAGTATAATGGAAGTAATGGAGGTGGTCAATAATGTTTAACAGAGTGCTGGTAATTATATTTATACTTACTTTATTAATTTCTGGTATTTCAGCAGCTGAGGATATTAATTTGATAAGAAATCCTTTTAATTTGCAGAAGACTGAAGAAAGTGATGAGTTTATCTGGTCAGACATGAAGTCCGCTATTAATTTCGTTTTAACAGGAATTATGGAAGGGAACAATAAAAGGATTGCTGTACTTAATACACCAGAAGGTACTGAACTTATAAAAAACACTTACAGTCAGGATGAAGTAAAAATTGTGCAGATTGACAGTGATAGAATCAGAATCAGGTATAAAGGGAAATTGGCTTATATGTTAATCGGAGGTGAATTAATTGAAGAAAATTAGTGTGTCATTATTTATCTTTATTTTAATATTGCTTTTAAGTTACAGTAGCACTCTGGCTGCTGGACAAATCAATGACATGAATTTCAAGGGTGCCGATATACGTGATGTTTTAAGAACGATTGCCGAAGTAGCCGAAGTAAATCTGGTAACAGATGGGTCGGTTAATGGGAATATTACCATTCATCTCCGTGAAATTTCTTTTAATAAAGCACTGGATTTAATTACACAGACCAGAGGCCTTGCATATAAGTGGGATGGTAATACAGTAGTTGTTGCCACACCTGAACGCATTAAATCAATTTATGAAACAGCTCATATTCGTCTTTATAAAGTAAATGATCCTGACCTGGATAGAATAAAAAATATTATTAAAGGAATCTACAGTGATATTAATATTCAGATAGATAATAAAAACCAGCAGTTTATCATGGTTGGGAATCAAGAAGAAATAAATAAAGCAATTAAATTAATTGATGAAATCAAAAGTAATCCTGTGGAAACACAAGATAATCCTGAGAAAACAGAGGATACTGAGAAAAGTCCAGAAAATCAAGTTGATAAAATTTCTGATAAGACTGTAGAGATTATAAAGGTTACTGACGGTAATCTGGAAGCAATTGCAGGTAATGTCAGAGATGTTTATGTAGATGTAAAAGTTTCAATAAATAAAGATAATTCGCAGATTATCCTTTCTGGAGAAAAAGAGCCTGTTAATAAGGCAATTGAACTAATTAATCAACTAGATATATCTGTGCAGAATAAAGGAGAAAAACAGGAGGTAGTTCAGACTACAGTTCCTGAGGATACGCAAAAACCAGTAGATGAAGTAGTAACCAGAGTAATTGAGATTAAGTATGCCAATATTGCAAGTGTTAGTGATAATATAAGAAACATTATACCTGATTTAAAGGTGACATATAATCAAAGTGTTAAGCGTATAATATTAAATGGTAAAATCGATGATATCGAGCAGGCCGTTGAATTAATTGAACAACTGGATATAAAGTTTGAAGATGAAGATAAAAAATTAGAGGACGGGAAAGAAGAAGTCAAAGTAGAGGAAAAATATGAGGATTTTGTCCAGGTCACTTCCGGTGATTTAGCTGCTGCTAAAAAGGCAATTCTGGAAGTTATTCCTGGACTGGATATTATTGTTGACTCTATTGATGGTCAATTAATTATCCGGGGTAAGGAAACAGATGTAAAGAGGGCTTTAGAACTGGCCAGGACCTGGGATAATAAACAGCAAAAGATTATGAAAGTAGTCCGGATTGATTATGCAGATATTAATAATGTACGCGATGTTTTAACAAAATTTTATCCTGCTGTCAGTATCCAGATCAATAGCAATGTTAAAGCACTGGTTCTTAAAGGGACAAAAAATGATGTAACGGGAGCACTTTCTTTGATCGGTAAACTTGATGTTTCTCGTAAACAGGTTATAATTGAGGCCCGGGTTGAAGAAATCTCCAGCACAGATCTCCATGAAATGGGGGTTAATCCTTCACAGTTCAGTAGTATTCACTTTATCAGAGGAGATTCGGGTATGATTTCAGGGGTTGAGATGACCTGGCCTGAGTTCCTGGATGCAATGGAAAGAAAGGGTTCTGCTGAAACTCTGGCTAATCCTCATCTTATGACCCTGAATGGTGAAAATGCAAAATTATTGATAGGTCAGAGAATACCGGTCAAGATGGAAAATTCTGAAGGTGAAACAAGTATAAAATATATAGAAGCAGGGATAACACTTGAATTTCGACCCTGGATAACAGAGGATGGACTGGTTGAACTGGATATAAGACCGAAGGTTAGTAGTCTGGGTGAAGAATTATATGAGGGTTTTCCTGCAATTAAAACCCGGGAGGTTGAGACCAGGCTCAGGCTTAAAGATGGGGAGACATTTGCTATTGGTGGTCTTATCCAGACCGATAAATCTGAAAGTATTTCACGGGTTCCTGTTCTCTCCAGTATCCCGATTCTGGGGGAATTATTTAAACAGCGCAACCAGGAGACAAATAAGACTGAGCTTATGATATTTATTACACCCAGAATAGTAGAACAGAATTATCCTGAAGATAAAGAAGATAAAAGCTTAGATGAAAGTGAAAAACAGAAGGATAATCAAAAGAATGTGAACATGAAAAGGGAAGGGGCCCTGGGATTTAGCAGTTTAAATAAAAAGGAGATTGAGAAGGTATTGAATGAATCCCGGAAAATGAGGAATTACAATGATGAAGATAATCTGCCGTCTTCTCTTAATATAATATATACCGTTAAAAAAGCGGAATGTATCGAGGATATTGCTGATTTTTATGGGATTTCAGTAAATAGTATTAAATTTGTTAATAATATAAATGGAGATATAAAAACCGGACAAATGCTGACACTTCCTATTCCTGCAAATCATCTATATCGCCTGCAGAAAGGAGAAACTCTGTGGAAACTATCACAGATGTTTGATGTAGAAGTGGAAAGATTAGAAGATATTAATAATATTGCAGATATAACAAACATCCCGGCTGGAATTGTAATCATAGTTCCGAAAGAAATTAGATAATTAAGGTAGAGGTGAAATAGATGCTTGATTTCAGAACTGCCGGAGAATCCCATGGTAAAGGCTTGCTTGTCATTATCGAGGGATTACCGGCAGGGGTAGAAATAGATCAGGAAAAAATAAGCACCAAGATGGCACGCAGGCAGGGTGGTTACGGACGAGGCGGCAGGATGAAGATTGAGAAGGATAAGGTTGAAATATTTAGCGGCATTAGAAAGGGAAAAACAATTGGAAGTCCGAGATCGGAAGAG
>JADQBU010000077.1 GCA_016278435.1 Halanaerobiales bacterium | reverse complement strand
AAGTCCTGCAGTTGATCCTGATACAGGAGAAGTAATCAATAAAGCCTGGTTTGTAACTGCAGACGGCAGTGGTAATGGTACAAAAGAAAATCCCACTAATTTATCTGAATTAACAGATCAAGGTGAATCTGACCTGATTGCCGCAGAAGAAAATGAGATAATTGTTTTACTGGGAGATAGTGGTGCACTTGATGTAAATACTTATAATGAAGAACCTTACTGGCAGCTTTTAAATGGACAAAAAATAATTTCTCCAGGTGGTGAACTTCTACTCAAAGCTGGAGACGGAAGCAGCAGAACAACTTTTTATAGACCGGAAGGAAGTCCTGCCAGCTTAGTAAACCTGTCAGATTTAGATGAAAGATTGAGTATTGTAAAACCAGCAGTAAATAATACAATATCTGGTTTAAGATTTGAAGATGCTGACTATGGTATCCGGGGTGAGTCAGGTGCTGATTATTTAAAAATAGATAATAATATCTTTTCAGATATCAAAGACCGCTCAATTTACAATTCTGATGTCTATAATGTAAAAATTACAGATAATAAATTTATCAACAGCAGTGGAGAAATTGAATTAATATCTGCTTTAGACACAGAGGAAAACCTGAATTATGAAATTAGTTCAAATCAATTTGCACAGATGCCGGGTGAGGCAATTTATATAGGCCCCTTCACCCTTGCCAACAGCAATATCCTTATTGCAGATAATCAGATAGAATCCAGCCACTACAATACTATAGCAATTAATAACAGGGTAGAAGGAACAAACAATATTAATATTAATAATAACAATATTAATATTAATAATAACAATATTCAAAGTTCTGATGCCTGGGCAATTTATATTGGAGGGTCTGTTCCGGGTGAGAATCTTAATCTGAACATTGAAGACAACATTATTGGAGAAGCTGTAAGTAAAGCAATAAACGCCAGGTTTACTCCGGCTGACCCGGCTGATACACTCAACCAGGCAGAGATAAATATCAGTGATAACACTATAGAAAAACTAACCAGTACAACCATCTATAATGCAGCTATTGAGCTGACTGGTGATTTTATCAATTTAAATGCAGCAATATCAGATAACTTAATCAAGGACTCTGGATGCTACGGAATCTTAACAAAACTTGATTCTCCTGTCGATGCACAGGGTGAACTCAAGTTAAATGTAGAGAACAACACTATTGAGTTAAACCGGGGTATGGGTATATATGTAAAATTAGAGGATACAATTAATCAAATTAATGCTGAAGTTAATCTGTTAAATAACAATCTACTGAATAATCAATTCGATCCCGTTATGGGTAATAGCGCTGCCTATGCAGCTCTGGCAGTAGACAGTTCTTTTAACTACAATAAAATACTGATTGATTCCAACCAGATTGGCAGTAGTGGAGCCAAAGCAATTATTGTTAAAGATGGCTCAAGGGCAGGTAGTGAAATCACCATTAGTGGTAATCAAATCGGAGAAACTACAGATAATAGTATTGATATGAGTTTCAAAAATGCTTTAGAACGTTTTCAACGCAGTATAACTATCAATCAGAACATTATCACTTATTCTGGAGGCAGCGGCATATTTATAGCACCAGGCTTTATCACTTCAGATGCTGAAAATACAGCAATGATTACCGTAAATAATAATGATATCGGTGAAACAGTACAGAATGCAATCGATCTAATGACAGGCTACAGAAGTAGCTATCAGGCTGAAATCAAAAATAATGTAATTAAAAAGAGTGGATCTTCAGGCATCAATCTTCTTGCTGAAACAGGTACAGCTAACAATATCGATTATTATGCTTCCTATATCGAGGCTCTACTGGAAGGAAATCAAATCGATAATGCTAATGTGGCCGGAATTGAAATGACAGATGAATTAGAGAATAATGTACAGAGTACTATCGATTATCAGTTAATAAATAATATCTTTGGAGAGAATGTTGACCCGAACATAATCTATCCTGATGTGCCATTTTAAAAATAATTAATTTAAGATAATAATGATCCTCTAAGTAGAATGTCGATGCTAAATATAAATGATTTTTTGAAAAAGCGCTATTCAGCCATGAATGGCGCTTTTTTCTTTCACAATCGTCCTTTAAAGCTCAATCATTTCCGCCCAGATAATTTCATAACCATAGCTATCCTGGTTTTTTAATATAGCCAGAATGAGGGGTGTTGCAGAAGCAGCAATTAAATCCTTTGAAATGTCCATATGAATATCCAATATCTAGAAATTCTATGTATTAATATTATACCTATTTATAATTATTAACTATTTAATATTTAAAAGCATATAGTATACAAATGTTAAATAGGGAGGTTTAGAATATGGACCTGGCTTTGAGCATACCAGATTATAATACGCTATTATCTCAAGAGTGGGATGACCTTTTTTCCCAATATAATTACATAAGAAAAAGTCTGGAAAAAATTGCTGAAGTTAGCAAGGTATCACGTATATATTTTGGTCAGGAATTTTGTGAAAGGGCTCTACCTACCCCTGAACAATTATCTCATGCTTTTGTATTGTGTCAGAATGCAGACGTTAGTTTTAGTTTAGCTACCCCTTATGTAACCGAACAAGGATTGGATAAATTAGATATACTTCTTAAGGAATTAGTTAAAAATGATCCCCAGAGTGAAGTTATTATTAATGACTGGGGTGTCTTACATCTCATCAGACACAAATATCCCTCATTAAAACCGGTTTTAGGCAGATTACTTAATAAAATATTAAGAGACCCACGGATTATCAGTCACGTTCCGCAAAGCGCTTTTGTTAATTATCAAAGCAGTAGTATCGGTACAGATGAATTTGGTAAATTACTTAGAAATGCCAAAATAAACAGGATAGAGCTTGATAACACAATTCAGGGATTGGATAGTAATCTGCCTAATTTAGGATTTGCCTTATCTTTATATATCCCATATGGCCTTATTACAACCGGGAGAATCTGTTTAATGGGTTCATGGGGATTAACCAAAAAAGAAAAATTCAGTGCATCAAGACAGTCCTGCTCTCATAACTGTAAAGACTACTGGTTAGACCTGCATGATAAAAGCTGGAATCCCTGGAGCCATAAAAAATTTCGAATCAGGCAAAAAGGTAATACGGTCTTTTGTCTGCAGTTTAATAGATTCATCAAAGAAGGTTTGAAAAAAGCAAATGACCTGGGGATCGACCGTATTATCTATCAACCACTACCTATATAGGAGAGATGAATATGAAAATATTAGCGCCGTTAAATTCACTTCAGGAAGTTTCAATATTAATAGAACGGGGAGCACAGGAAATTTACTGTGGGGTTCAACCAGCTGATCTTAAACCAACAAGTACAAATTCCTTTATTAATAGACGTACCCCCACCAAAGCCAGCATTAAAGATCTAAAAGAATTGGAAATAGTGATTAATGAAGCTCACGCCAAAGAAGTAAAAGTATTTCTAACTCTTAATCAACCTACATATCGACCTGACCTATACTCCAAAATCCTGGAACTGGCAAAGGAAACTGTAGCCCTGGGAATAGATGCTTTAATTATAGGAGATCCTGGCTTAATGAGATTAGTAAAAAAAAGTTTACCTGAGGCAGTTATACAAGTAAGTAGTCTTGCAGGAGTTTTAAATAGTGCAAGTGTAAATTTTTTTCAAAAGTTAGGTGCATCTAGAATCATCTTTCCCCGATATATACCCCTTGAAGATCTTAAAACTATTATAAGTAAAACTCATCCGTCTTTAGAATATGAAGTTTTTATATTAAATGATGGTTGTGTTTTTGAAGAAAGTTACTGCCATGCTAATCATGCCTTTGGGGGAGCTTTCTGCCAGAAAAATTGGTCGTACTCTTTAAGAGAAACTAATATCAGTCAAAACCCGGAAAAAGGCGAGTGTTTTAGCCGTCATATAGCAGATTATCAGAGATGGCTCTGGCACGGAATTAAAAATAGCGGTGTGATTTGTGGTCACAACGGTTTTCCTCTCGGCATGTGCGGTCTGTGTGCTTTACCAGAACTATATAGGCTGGGGATATCATCGGTAAAGATTGTCGGTCGAGAAGCCCCTCTTAGAAAGAAAGCAGCAAGTGTCAGTATGGTGAGAACAATCCTGGATCGTGTTAATACAGGAGATAATGAAGAATCAGTAAAGGATGCAGCAAAAAAACTAAGAGGCACATATAAAATATGTGCCAGTAAATATGCCTGTTATATTCGTTAAGTATTTGTTTCACTGAGATTGTTTCATTACCTTAATATGAGATAATTTGCCATTTTTCGACAAACCGGAACGTTTAACTGATACAATATAATCAGACATTGTATTTCTTTACTTTATACTGCAAAGTAGTCCTGGGAATTTCCAGAAGCTCAGATGCCCGAGAAATATTACCATTTGTTCTGGAAAGGGCATTACTAATTAACTCTTTTTCTACCTGTTCAACAATATCTTTCAAGGGTCCAATTTCATTTAAGGGATTAATATTAGTCTTAAATGAACTATTATTTTCACTAAAGATCGGA
>JADQBU010000151.1 GCA_016278435.1 Halanaerobiales bacterium | reverse complement strand
ATTTGAATTATTCAAGGTTTTTTTTAGTATAGGTGGATTTACCTTCGGCGGTGGGTATGCAATGCTGCCATTAATAGAGAGGGATCTGGTAGAAAAAAGAAAACTCCTTACTGACCAGGAGTTTCTTGATATTTTAGCAGTAGTTCAGGGTATCCCCGGTATTATAGCAATCAACTCCTCATTATTTATCGGCTATAAACTAAGAGGAATACCCGGTGCTTTATGTTCAGTACTGGGAGTGAGTCTCCCTTCTATAATTATAATAACTCTGATCGCCCAGACATTATTAAATATCAGAGAAAATCCCCTGGTTATCTCCATCTTTTCCGGTATCAGGGCCTGTGTAGTAGTGCTTATTTTCTGGGCAGGTTTCAAAATGAGTAAAAAAGCCATTATCAATAATACCAGTTACTTATATACGGCAGGAATGATAATAGGTATGCTAATATTAAAAGTTCATCCCATATTTTTAATTATAGCCGCAGGTATTATCGGTATCCTGACCAATGGGAAAAAGAAGGAGCTTCAGAATGATACTAATTAAACTATTTATTACCTTTTTCAAGATAGGTCTATTCACCTTTGGTGGCGGTTATGCCATGATTCCTCTCATTCAGGAAGAGATGATAGTCCACGGCTGGCTTACAATAGAGCAATTTCTCGATATTGTTGCTGTTTCCCAGATGACCCCTGGTGCAATCGCAATCAATAATGCAACCTTTGTTGGTTACAAGTTGGCCGGAATACCCGGAGTTATCGCGACTACTACTGGTGTAATCTCACCTTCTTTACTGGTTATTACAGTCGTTGCTGCCCTGATGCATAAATTCAGTGATCACCCCTATGTGGAAGCAGCCTGGACAGGTATCAGACCGGCCGTTGTAGGTTTAATAATGGTTGCTGTTATTTCCATGGGGAGTGAAGCCATCACCACCTACCGGGGAATTGTTATAGCTTTAATAGCTCTATTTCTAATAGCGAAGGTTAAATTACATCCGATCTTTGTTATTATTATCTCGGGCTTTCTCGGGTTTGGAATTAATTACATTTTATAATAGCCTGGAATATCTACAACAATAGCCTATCATCCCGGCTGGCCCGGGATAGAACATCAACCCCATCACCGGTAACCAGTACAGTCTCTTCTATCCTGACCCCTCCCCCTCCTCTGATATCTGGTACCCAGATTAAGGGCTCCAGAGCAAAAACCATACCGGGCTTTAATATAACTTCTTCAGCACCGGGCTCCCGTTCACCTATATAAGGGGGTTCATTTGGTGATACTCCCACACCATGACCGATAAAGAGATTAATGAAATTTTCTTCTAATTTAAATTCCCTGGCTTTGGCAATAAATTGTTCAGTTAACTCCCGGTTTGTCAGACCGGGTTTAATAATACTGATTGCAGAATAAAGTGATTCATAAACTGCGGTATATATCTTTTTTTGCTCAGAAGATGGTTTGCCACAGATTACAGTCCTCCCCACATCTGAAAAATAGCCGTTCCAGCAGGCCCCGATATCTATAAAGACAATATCCCCATTCCTGATGATTTTATCAGTAGCAAAACGGGTTGGGGGTGACATCCTCTCTCCTGACCCGACAAAGGGACTGGCTAAATGGGCAAATTCTCCCCCCAGACTAAAGAGGGTGTTCATGGCTGCCCCGGCTACCTCACATTCCCTTCTCCCCGCTTCTACTGTTCGTATAGCAGTTTCGGTTACTGAATCAGCGATAACTGTAGCCTCCCTTAAAACCTTTATCTCCTCTTCGTTTTTAATACTTCTGGCTTCATGCATCAGGGAATCAGCTTCCATGAAATTAACTTCATTGAAGTACCCCAGTAAACTGGCAAACATCTCAAAACTGGACCCATCAATCCCAATCCGGGCCTGATTCAATTCATATTTTTTGAAGATAGCAGCTACCTTGTTTTCGATAAATTCATTTACAGTACTCTGCTCCTGCAAAATGGGTATTACATAGAATTCTTTTATCCAGGGCATAACCTCCCGGGCTCTGTCCAGTTCACCTCCGGATACAAACAAAATCGGGTTTTCACCTTTGATCATTAATGTTCCATAGTGGGCACAGGAACGGTACTGCAACATAATAGCTCTTAAACTACTCACATACCTTACATTTTCATCTTTCCAGAGAAAAAGGGCATCCAGATTATACTTATCCATCAGCTTATGGATCCTCTTAATCCTCTTTTTTCTTAATAATTTGAAATCAATCCGGTCTTCATAATCAACCTGATACTGACCCCGGGCAAAATCCATGATTAGTTACCTCCTTTGATATTTTATCGTATTTCTTTATTTTCTGATAATTAACCGAAATATTAATCAACTAATTATTAATTACACCATATTGATAAAAAATCCTGCGAATTTATAAAATTTCGGAATTAAAAAGGGAGCACCCGGTCTTCAGGTACTCCCCTGTTTACTTATTGGGAAATTTCCCAGCCTTCAGGTGGTTTCGAGCGGCCTACAAATTCAAATCCCTCTACATTACTGGAATCACAGATTACTATCGGAGTCCAGTACCTCATTGCCAGTTGGTCTTTATTACCCTCCAGGGTCATTACAGCTGCTCTAACACCCCATCTTGCCATATAGCAGGGAGCTTGAACAACTGTCGCATTTATCGTACCTTCTTTTATTGCTTCAATCGTGGCATCCTGTGAATCAGCTGTAGTGATAACAATATCATCAGATTTACCTGCCTGAACTATAGCCTCTTTGGCACCGATCCCCAGAAAATCACTTCCGGTCATTACTCCATCAATATCTGGATAAGCCAGCAACATATCTTCCATGGTGGAGAGGCCTACAGAGGGGTCGGAATCACAGAACTGTTCACCTACTATTTCAATTTCTGGACAGTTTGCTTCCATATAATCAATAAATCCTGCCCGGCGTCCCATGGCCCAGGAAGTACCTGCCGGTCCGGGTAGTAACAGAACTTTACCTTCCTTATTTAATTGTTCTGCCATATATTTTGCCTGCTCAGCACCAATTTGATGATCATCTGACCGGATTCTGGTAACAACATTTTCAGAATTTGTCATTACATTTACATTAATTACAGGGATTCCTGAACTGACTGCTACATCAACAATCGGGGCAGTTGCTTCACCACTGGTGGCAACCAGTATTATAGCATCAACACCCATACTGATAAAGTCTTCCATCTGCTGTACCTGCCGGCCAATATGCTGGTATCCTCCTGCTTCATATAATATCAGGTCTACTCCCAGGGCTTCAGCTTCAGAATAATAACCATAGGCATGACCGAGAAAATGTGGGTTTGCCAGATGCGGTAAAGCTACTCCTATTGTATAGGTTTTATCAGGTTTTGCCGGCCGCGGTAATTCATAGGCATCACCTGCTCTTTCAGCTGCTACTACACCCAGAGATAAGATTACAATTAGAGAACAAACACCCAGGATTAATAATATTTTCTTCATTTTTTCCTCCTTTTCTTTTAATAAGAATTTCATTTTAAAAAATTTATTTATATTTAAAGAGTATAAATCACCTCCTTATACTGTGATAACAACTAAACGAAAACAAACTATTCATCCCGGTATTTTACATCCAGAAACACAGCAATAACAATAATGAGGCCGTTGACAACCATCTGGGTGAATGAAGAAATCCGCATTAAATTCAATCCATTTGCAATCAACGCTAAAATTAAAACCCCGAAAACAGTACCAACTATTCCCCCTCTACCACCACTCAGTGAAACTCCTCCTATAACACAGGCAGCAATAGCCTGTAAATGTAAGCCTTCTCCAATTGTAGGCTGCCCGGAGATAATTCGGGCAGTTAAGATCAATCCACTTATAGAAGCCATAACCCCGCTAATGGCAAAAGCCATAATTTTATAATTATCAATGTTTATACCGGACAGGATTGCTGTTTCTTCATTTCCTCCAATTGCATATAAATATCGACCAGCTCTGGTCCATTTTAAAAATAAGTAGGCAGCTACAAAAAGAATAATTGTAATTATACCGGGAACAGGAATACCAATTATCTTACCATACCCCAGAAATTTAAAAACCTGTGGCAGACCCGTTACTGGAGCACCTCCGGTATACATAAAGGCCATTCCTCTGAAAGCAACCATTCCTGCTAAAGTAACAACAAAGGCCGGCACCTGACCTTTAGCAATAATTACACCATTTATCAAGCCTACTATTAGTCCTACAAACAAACCCATTAATACACCCTGCCAGACTCCATACTTAACCATAAAATCTGCGGCAACAATACTGGATAATGCCATCAATGCACCCTGAGATAGATCTATGCCTCCACATAAAATTACCAGTGTCTGACCTACTCCAATAACTGCCAAAACAGATAACTGTCTCAATATATTCTGAAAATTAGCAGTAGTTAAAAATCTATTATTAACAGAATAGAAAAGTATAGACATTGCTAAAATTGTTAAAGGCAGCATTGCACTTCTCCACGAAATGTTGTTAAATATCGAC
>JADQBU010000402.1 GCA_016278435.1 Halanaerobiales bacterium | reverse complement strand
TCTAACACCTGGTAGATCTTTTACTCTTCCACCCCGGACGAGTACAACTGAGTGTTCCTGAAGATTGTGGCCTTCACCCGGAATATAACAGGTAACTTCTTTTCCATTTGTTAAGCGCACACGGGCTACCTTCCTTAAAGCAGAGTTAGGCTTTTTAGGTGTAGCTGTATAAACACGGGTACAGACCCCTCTTTTTTGTGGCGACCCTCCCAGTGCCGGTGCCGATTTTTTCTTTTTAACCTTTTCGCGTCCATTACGGATTAATTGATTAATGGTAGGCAATATCTGTCCACCTCCTTCCACTTATTTCAAGAGAGCAGCAGAGGCAGTGGCAACATCGATGCCACATGCTCTGCCAAGTTTTAGTTTGCAGTCGATATACTCTATCGTTATATCTTTCCTCTCGATTACTTCAAGAATCTGATCCTTTATCTCCTGGTCAACATCCATAGCGACAAAAACATGAGTGGCTCTGTTATCTTTAATTGCTTTAATAGTTTCTTTAGTACCAACAACCTTATTGTCAGTATTAAGGTCGGTGAGCATTGGAATTGCCTCCTGTTACTAAAACTAGCACACACTTTAGTATTTTAACACCAATTTATAATCATGTCAAGACTTAGCTCAATTCTTCTTCCAAACCTTTTAACTGTTCACCCTTGTCATCCAGCACATCAATATCCCGGTAATACTTCATACCAGTACCTGCTGGAATCAGCTGACCAATAATAACATTTTCTTTTAATCCCATCAGAGGATCTACCTTACCGTTTAAGGAAGCTTCTGTTAAGACCCTGGTAGTTTCCTGGAAAGAAGCGGCAGATAAGAAACTTTCTGTGGCCAGAGAGGCCTTGGTAATCCCCAGTAACTCAGGATTAATTCTCGCCGGCTCCCTGTTTTCTCCAATGGCATTATTATTGGTGCTTTTTACCTCATGCCGGTTAACCATACTTCCAGGCAGCAATTCTGTATCACCTGAACTTGCAATCTTAACTTTCTTCAGCATTTGTCTGATAATAACTTCAATATGCTTATCATTTATTTCTACACCCTGTGAGCGGTATACCTTCTGTACCTCTTCCATCAGGTAATTCTGAACCACACTTAATCCTTTGACCTTTAAAAGAACATTGGGGTCCATTGGACCTTCAGTTAATTTATCACCAGCAAAGACCATCTGGCCTTCAGCAACTTTTAATTTTGAACCATAGGGAAGTTGATAAGTCTTCTTTCTACCCTCATCATCTTCTACAACAACCCGTTTAGAGTTTTTCTTTTCAATGATTTTAATCTTCCCTGTTTTTTCGGTGATAATCGCCTGACCTTTAGGAGTTCTACCTTCAAATAGCTCTTCCACACGTGGTAAACCCTGGGTAATATCATCCCCGGCAACACCCCCGGTATGGAAGGTACGCATGGTAAGCTGTGTACCCGGTTCACCTATAGACTGAGCAGCAATAATACCTATTGCTTCACCAATATCGACCAGTTTCCCGGTAGCCATATTCTGTCCATAACACTTACGGCAAACCCCATGTTTTGACTCACAGGTCAGAGCAGACCGAATCGTCATTCTTTCTATCCCTGCTTCTTCTATTTTATCCATTATACCATTATTTATCATTTCATTTCTGTTGACAATAATATCACCGGTTTCTGGATGAACAACATCTTCTGCAGCCATACGACCGATACACCTTTCGGCCAGAGTTTCAATGGCATTAGCACCCTTGCCCCCAATGGATTCAACCTCGAAACCTTCCTTTGTTCCACAGTCATCTTCACGAATGATAACATCCTGAGAAACATCTACCAGACGCCGTGTTAAATAACCGGAGTCAGCTGTTCTGAGAGCAGTATCAGCCAGTCCCTTTCTGGCACCATGTGTGGAAAGGAAGAATTCTAATACATTTAGTCCTTCCCGGAAACTGGATTTAATCGGTAGGTCGATAATTCTACCTGAAGGGTCTGCCATTAGACCACGCATTCCGGCCAGCTGCGAAATCTGCGAGGTATTACCCCGGGCTCCAGAAATAGCCATCATATAGATATTATTATCAGTTTCCAGATGATCCAACAGGGCATCTGTTACATCATCTTTGGCTTTGTTCCAGATATTAACAACTTTTTGATATCTCTCGTTCTCTGTAATAGCACCACGTCTATAGTGGTGTTCAATATCATGGACCTGTTTATCTGCTTTAGCAAGAATATCTTTTTTCTTTTCCGGAATAGCAGCATCTGTTACAGCAATGGTGATTCCAGAACGGGTAGCATAATCATAACCGAGTGATTTTATTCTATCAAGTGCCCGTGCTGTCGCATCATTACCGAACATTTTATATAATCTGGTAACAATACTTCCTATCGCGTCTTTATCTATCTGTTTATTAATAAAGCCCATGCCCTCCGGTAAAGCCTCATTGAATATCATCCTGCCGACAGTTGTTTCAACAATTTCACCTTTATATCTAATTTTTATTTTAGCAGATAAGCCGATCTTATCAGTATCATAAGCTTTAATTGCTTCAGCTGGATTGGAAAAATACTTACCTTCACCTCGCTGGCCTTCTTTTCCCATGGTCAAATAATAGACACCCAGTACCATATCCTGAGTAGGGACAGTAATTGGACGACCATCTGAGGGTGAAAGAAGATTTGTTGTTGAAAGCATCAACAATCTTGATTCGGCCTGAGCTTCAGCTGATAGCGGAACATGAACTGCCATCTGGTCTCCATCAAAGTCAGCATTATAAGGAGTGCAGACCAGGGGATGCAGTTTGATGGCCTTACCCTCAACCAGTACGGGTTCAAAGGCCTGAATTCCCAGTCGGTGTAGGGTTGGGGCGCGGTTGAGGAGTACAGTATGATCCTCGATTACCTCTTCCAGTATCTCCCAGACTTCATCTTCTACATTTTCCACCATCCGTTTAGCATTTTTTATATTATGGGCATAATCCTTATCAACCAGTCCCTTCATAACAAAGGGCTTAAATAATTCCAGAGCCATTTTCTTGGGTAATCCACATTGATGCATCTTCAGCTCCGGACCAACAACAATTACAGAACGGCCTGAATAATCAACCCTTTTTCCCAGCAGATTCTGACGAAACCGTCCCTGTTTTCCTTTTAACATATCACTTAACGACTTCAGTGGACGGTTACCTGCACCAGTTACAGGCCGTCCCCGTCTACCATTATCGATCAGGGCATCTACTGCTTCCTGTAACATCCTTTTTTCATTTCTTATAATAATTTCAGGAGCCCCAAGATCAAGCAACCTCTTCAAACGGTTATTCCGGTTAATAACCCTCCGGTATAGATCATTCAAATCAGATGTTGCAAAACGTCCTCCATCCAGCTGAACCATAGGGCGGAGGTCAGGCGGTATTACAGGTACTACTTCCAGCACTAACCAGTGCGGATGAAGACCGGAGTAAAGTAAACCATCCATAACTTCCAGTCTACGGATTGCCCGCTTACGTCTCTGGCCGGAAGAATCCTTGATTTCCTGTTTTAGTTCTTTTACATCTTTTTCAACATCTATGTTCATCAATAATTCTTTGACTGCTTCAGCACCCATCGCTGCTCTAAAACTGCTTCCATATTTACTTCTGGCTTCCCTGTATTCACTTTCAGAGAGCAGTTGTTTTTTGCTTAAAGGGGTTTCCCCTGGATCAATTACTATATAGGATACAAAATAGATGACCTTTTCCAGTGCCCGGGGTGACATATCCATGATTAAACCCAGACGGCTGGGAATACCCTTGAAAAACCAGACATGAGTACAGGGGGCGGCCAGTTCAATATGACCCATCCGCTCTCTTCTCACCTTGGATCTCGTTACCTCAACTCCGCAGCGGTCACAGACTACCCCTTTATATCTAACCCGTTTATATTTTCCACAATGGCATTCATAATCCTTGGTTGGTCCAAAAATCTTTTCACAGAACAGACCGTCTTTCTCCGGTTTCAGGGTACGGTAATTAATAGTTTCTGGTTTTTTTACTTCTCCCCGGGACCAATCCCGGATCTGTTCCGGTGATGCAACTCCGATCCTCATATAATCGAAATTATTTACATTTAACAAGGGACACTCCCCCTCCTATTAAATAATTTCTACTCATCTTCATCATCTTCATCCCGCAGGTTAAGTTCCGTGTCAAGTCCCAGTTTTTTGGCAGTTTCATTTAAATCATCTTTATTTTCTGCTATCTTGAGTTCCTTTTCATCTTCAGTATATATTTTGGCGTCTAGCCCCAGGCTCTGCATTTCTTTGATTAGAACCTTGAACGATTCTGGTATACCTGGTTCTGGAACATTTTCACCCTTGACAATCGATTCATAAGATTTAACCCGGCCTACTACATCATCCGATTTCACGGTAAGCATCTCCTGCAGGGTATATGCTGCCCCGTAAGCCTCCAGGGCCCAGACTT
Organism: Halanaerobiales bacterium; assembly: GCA_016278435.1. Lineage (GTDB taxonomy): Bacteria > Bacillota > Halanaerobiia > Halanaerobiales > JADQBU01 > JADQBU01. The sequence goes on along the minus strand of JADQBU010000402.1, from coordinate 107 downwards.
CCATCTCACCAAATCTCTGGCCACCAAACTGAGCTTTACCACCCAGGGGCTGCTGGGTGACAAGTGAATAGGGACCAGTGGAGCGGGCGTGAATTTTATCATCAACA
>JADQBU010000258.1 GCA_016278435.1 Halanaerobiales bacterium | reverse complement strand
ATCTAAAACCATATATTTTAAACTGTTAATACAATCATTAACCATGCTGAATGAGCTTATCTGCTGGTTGTTAAAGACCATGCTCTCGCCTCCTAATAGTTTTGATAGGATGTTACTCTGTTCTGGTTGTTAAATGTGACTGGTGAGACACGGGCGTTTTCCAGTAATCCTACCAGTATTTGATAGTGTCTCATCAATATCTGTTGCTGTCTTTCCAGTAAGTTTTTTATCTGTGGGTCATCGGTCATCTGTGCATATGTCCTGAACTTTTCAATTAAGGCAATATGTGCTCTGGTTTTTTCAGTAATTTTCATAACTTCTTTTTCTGTTAACAAAATTTTCACCCCCAGTATTGTTCTTAAAAGTAGTTTTTTTATTTCCAGTAATTTTTATGTACATTTAAAAAAGCAAATAATGGAATTGGAAGGCGAACAGGCTTGTAATGTAAGAAATTACCTTTGTTTCTATTTTATTATTTTAATATAATTAATTCTGGAGTAGACTAATTATACTAAGGAGGTCATGATGAAAAAAATATTTATACTTGCATTACTTACATTATTAATCTTAATAGCCGTAATACCCGCACAGGCAGTTGATATTGTAGGACTGGACAGAGACAGCCAGATTTTATTTGATTATCTGTACCCTGGCCTCAGGGAACCGGGGATATTTCCTCAATTTAATGAACTGGAGATAATGGGTTATACCAACCTTGGTGCTAATTATATAACTTATTATGTCAAACCCGGAGAGAGTCTTTACTTAATTGCCTCCAGGTACCGGATATCAGTCAGTGATTTAAAAGAGGCCAATGGATTAAATGTGGACTACCTGTTTGTTGGACAGGAGTTAAAGATTCCTCAGGCTGAGGGGCAGAATGATCTGATTTATTCTGTCAAAGCCGGAGATAGTCTGTATAAGATTGCTCAGAGCTTTGGGACAAGTGTCAGTGTTATAAAATTGAAGAATAATTTAAATTCAGACTATCTTTATATCGGGCAGAAACTTCTGATTCCTGGTTCTGATGTAGAAACTAACTTCACTTATTTTGTGAAACCGGGTGACAGTCTGTATATGATTGCCAGCAAGTTTGAGACTACAGTTGCTCAGATCAGGGCAACCAATAGCTTGAGTTCCAATCTGCTTTATGTAGGTCAAAAACTGAGCATACCTGTCCCGGCTCCCGGTAATGAAAATAGTACTGGTTTAAATGTTACCAAAGATGAGCTGGACTTACTGGCCCGGGCGGTCTATTCAGAGGCCAGAGGAGAGTCCTTTACCGGACAGGTAGCTGTTGCTTCTGTTATCATTAACCGTGTTTTACATCCGCTATTTCCCAATACAGTCCGGGGAGTTATCTTTCAGCCCTGGCAGTTTACAGCGGTTCATGATGGTCAGTTCTGGTTAGAACCAAATGAGCAGGCTTATGATGCGGTAAGGTCAGCTCTGGGAGGATGGGACCCCACCCATGGGGCAATATATTATTATAATCCCGATACAGCTACATCCAGCTGGGTATTTTACCGGAATGTAATTATCAAGATCGGACAGCACTACTTTGCTGTTTAATTAGTGGAGGAATCTATTTTAAATTGGAAAATATTCATCAATTCAACCATCAATTATTTAAAATGTATTCTGGAGGTAAGAGAGGAGGAAAGTCAATTGGATGAGATAAATATCAGGAAATTTACTGAAATTATATTATTAATATCTGTTATCTGTTTTACCCTGATCGGAACCGGGCTGGCCGCAGATACTGTAGCCGGTGATACCCTGGTTTCGATCTGGTCTGAAGGGCAGGGGGAGGTCAAACTGGGAATATCAGAAGGCATCTTTAATCCAGTTATAGACAAAGTTACTGCCAGTGAGATCATTTATTATGTTAAGCCAGGTGACTCGCTTTATAAGATTGCCCTGGAATTTGCAACAACTGTAGAGAGACTGAAAGAAGTCAATAATCTGCAGTCTAATCTGATATATATAGGGCAGCAGTTAGTTATACCTGTCCAGCAAGAAGGGTCAGTTATCTATACTGTGAAACCAGGGGACACTCTCTATTTGATTGCAGTCAGGTTCAAAACTTCGGTAGCAGAATTGAAAGCGATGAATGGACTGGAATCAGATATGATTTATATCGGTCAGAGTTTAATTCTGCCAGGTAATGATTCCGGTAATGATAATGAAGGGCAGGAATTTTATTTTGTTAAGCCCGGAGATTCTCTTTATCTAATTGCCCGCAAGTATGGAGTAACAATTTCTTATCTGAAGGTATTAAATGGACTTGAATCAGATCTGATCTTTCCCGGACAGATGTTAAAGATTAAACCTATTCCGGAAGAAGTCAGCGGTAGTGGGATAGTTGAGGGAAAGGTAATTGTTGATAATGAAACCATGAAAATCAACTCTTCAACCCGAAAAACAGATGAAAAGGTACGCTCTATACCTTTGAGCACTATCAGACCATCATCTTCTTACCAGGCATCTGAAATGATAGTTAAATTTAAACCACAGATAACACCTCAGGATCAGGGTCAACTGGAAAATGATAATGAACTCCAGGCAGTAAATGAAATTAACACCAACAGCGGCAAAATTGTTCAGTACCGGCTGCCAGAAGGTAAAGAGGTTGATGAGGTCGTAGCTGAATATAGTAAACTTCCGGCTGTAGAATGGGCTGAGCCCAACTATATCTATATGCCGACTGCTGTACCGGCAGACAGTTATTATGGTTATCAATGGAACTATATTGATTTGAATCTGGAAGCAGCCTGGGATCTGGAAAAGGGGAGTAAGGACGTAACTGTAGCCCTTCTCGATACCGGTATCATTCCGGGACACCCTGATCTGGCTGGCAATCTTCTACCGGGTGTGGATTTTGTCGGGGGAGAAAATACCTATCCCGTATCATCCTATAAACGAACAGATAACGACCCTACTGATGAGACTGAGCGGTCTGAGGGAGGAAGTCATGGAACCCATGTGGCAGGGATTATCGGGGCAGTTACCGGTAATAACCGGGGAACTGCCGGCATCAACTGGCAGATAAATCTACTGCCCGTCCGTGTTCTCAAGAAAACCGGTGGTACAAGCTGGGATATTGCTGAGGGTATATATTATGCCATTGATCAGGGAGTCGATATCATTAACCTGAGTCTTGGTGGTAATGACTACAGTAATCTTCAGGCTGAAGCCATTAAAGAGGCTTATGATAATGGAATTACAATTGTCGCTGCTACAGGAAATAATAATTCTGCAGTATTCTATCCGGCAGCTTTTCCAGAGACCATTGCTGTTGGTGCTGTAGACAGGAATAATGTAATCACCTATTATTCTAACTATGGTCCGGAGGTAGATGTTGTTGCCCCCGGTGGTGCTTCAGGCTATTCAATTTACAGTACCTGGGGATATTATGAACCGATTACAGAACAGGCGGTTCCGGGTTATGTGGGGATGGTCGGTACCTCGATGGCTACACCCCATGTTTCCGGGGTAGCTGCTCTTCTGATTGCTCATGGTGTAACAGGGCCTGAAAATATCAGAGAACGCTTAACTTCCACAGCCCGGGATCTGGGACCTGTAGGTAGGGATGATCAATATGGATACGGTCTGGTTGATGCCTATGGAGCACTGCTGGGCAAGAAACTGGCAAATCCACAGGTCTTTGCAGCCGAAAAGCAGGGAGATACCTTAAACTTAAAAAGTGAGATAGTAAACTCCAATCAAGACGGCACATTCAGGCTGGAGAAGGTAGAAAGCGGTGAAAGCAAGGTGTTTGCCTGGAGGGATGTAAATAGTGATAATATCATCGATGCTGGTGATTATTATGGTGTATTCAGCCGTTCTCTACAGGTTGATGAAACTCCCATTTCAGGTGTAAATTTTACTGTTAACTATATATCTGACAAAGACTTCAGATTATATGTTAAGTGATTAAATTTCAACTGATAAAAAACACCAGTAAATATCAATTTAATATATAAAAGTAATGAATCTGAAAGAGGTTAATATTAGAACCTCTCACCCCTCATCTGCATATATATAAAAATGTAGATGGGGGGTGAATTTTTTATGACAGATGATAATAGAAATGAAGACTGTCCGGGTGGAATATATAAAAATATTTGTTAAATGTTGATGCCTGTTGATATAATATAGTAAGACAAGATATATAAAGGGAATAAGAAAAAAGGAATATATTTCGGGGGTAAGAATATGTCCAGAGAATATTTTAATAAAATGGCCGCTGGCTGGGATGAGCGGGTTAATCATAACCAGAAAAAGATAAAAAATGTCATAAAGGGGTTACCAGGATTTCAAAATAGCAGGCAAAATCCCAGGATACTTGATGTTGGTTCAGGTACCGGGATTTTGCTGCCACTTTTAGTGGAAAGATATGGGGAGCAGGCAGAGATAACTGCTCTGGATTATGCGGAAGAAATGATTGAAGTCTCCCGGGAAAAGCACAGTGAGTTCGGAAATATTAACTATATAGCAGGGGATATTTATACTCACCCTTTACCAGAAGGGTATTATAATTTAATTATCT
>JADQBU010000106.1 GCA_016278435.1 Halanaerobiales bacterium | reverse complement strand
AGAAATACTTTTGGTTCGCGGACAATAGCCCTTCCCAGCGCAACCCGCTGCCTCTGACCACCGGGAAGTTGTTTAGGTTTGCTGTCCAGTAAAGGTTCAATATTGAGTATCCGGGATGTTTCTTTTACCCTTTCATCGATCTTTTCTTTGGGGAATTTACGCAGTTTAAGGCCGAAAGCCATATTATTATAGACATCCATATGAGGATAGAGAGCATAATTCTGAAAAACCATAGCTATATCTCTATCTTTTGGTGGGACATCATTAACAACTTTATCCCCGATTTTTATCGTACCATCTGTAATCTCTTCCAGTCCGGCAATCATCCTTAATGTAGTTGATTTACCACATCCAGAAGGACCAACCAGTACCAGAAATTCCTTATCCCTTATTTCCAGGTCAGCTTTCTTAACTGCTTCTACATCATCAAACCTTTTACTTACACCTTCAAGAGTAACACTAGCCATTATTTGTTTCCTCCTTTATTTTGTTCTCAACTTTTAAAAACGGTTCCAGAACCTTGATTAATTCAGAGGGAGATTCTCCCCTGATCAGATCAATCATAATTTCTGCAGCAGTCTCACCCAGTTGTTGTCGCGGTTCACTAACAACAGTTAGTCCAGGAGCTATTAAAGAGATCAATCTACTTTCACCATATGTCGCCACTTTGAAATCACCGGGGATAAAATAACCACCACCTTTAATTGCTTCTACCAGACCAGTGGTTAAATACTCATTGGTAGCAAGAAAGCCCCGGGGTGGGTCATCCATATTCATGAACTGCAAAAATGCTTTATATCCATCTTCATATTTACCATCTGTTTCAACCACATAATCATTATCATATTCCACTTCATATTTTTTCAAAGCCTGTTGATAACCGGAAAGCTTTTCTGATTCCACATAATCTCTAAAATCACCCATAATTAAGCCTATCTTATCAACATTTTGTTGAAGCAAGTGTTCTGCTGCCAGATATACTCCCCGGGAATAGTTAATTAAAACAGAGGGGAGCAATAGCTCTTCGGCCAGACTGTTTATCAACACAATCAAATTATTTCCTCGCAAAGATGTATTTAAAATATGTTGGTCTGCTAGCCCTCCCCCTGCAATAATAGCACCATCAACCCTGTTTTCCTGCAGTAGCTGCAGGTAAGACTTTTCCTTTTCCAGGTCATTTTCTGTATGACAGAGTATTACCTGATAGCCTTCATCATTGGCAACTTTCTCAATACCCTTGATTATTTCTGGATAGGCGGGTTCTGTAAGATCTGGTATCAAAAGTGCCAGAATACCTGTCTCCTTTTTAGCCAGTCCCCTGGCCATTTGATTGGGACGGAAGTTATATTTTTTTACTATTTCCATGATCTTTTGCCTGGTTTCATCACCCACACCTGGTTTATTATTAACTGCTCTGGATACAGTAGATTCTGCTACACCCACCATTTCAGCTATATCTTTCAAAGTCAAAGTCATATTTATCATCTCCGGTTACTTGTGACAATTTTTCTTTGTTATTATAAAACTCATTATTCGTTATTGTGAACTTTTAATATAAACAAGTGCAAAAGTATATAAATTATTTGATGTCAGCAAGCGCTTGCGCAAAATAAAAAAATATAATAACGCAAGTGCTTGCGCTATTATATATATTCCAGATGAAACTAATTTATCCTTCTTTTTTTTAGAAAAAGTTTTAACAAAATGTAAATAATTTATAAAATATTTTTTATATCTATCTCATCAATACTATTAAAACAGTAATCAGCTTGACCTACCCTTTCTTCTGGTCCAATACCAATTACAGTCATACCGGCCTTAAGCGCACCCTTCACTCCAGATTCTGCATCTTCAACAACAACACATTCTTCCGGCTTTAAACCCAGTTCCCTGGCCGTATGTAAAAACAGATCAGGTGGCGGTTTGGTTTTTTCTACACTATTACCATCTGATATGACCTGGAATAAATCTTCAATCCCCAGATTATGAATAACATTACGTGCATTTTTGCTAGAAGAAGCAACAGCCAGCAAAAACTCCCTTTCTTTTAATTGTTCAAGAAGCGGCTTAACACCGGGCAGAAGATCATCTTCATTTATTTTTTCAATATAATTTTGATAATAGCCATTTTTCCTTTTAGCCAGTTCTTTTTTCTCTGCTTCTGAAACCTCCAGGTCCCCCAGAAAAATATCAAGAGATTTCATCCGGGAAAGCCCTCTTAATTTTTCATTATCTTCCCTTGTAAAATTGATTTTCTCCTCTTCAGCAAGTCTCTTCCAGCTTAAAAAGTGATATTCTGCTGTATCAGTTAATACTCCATCAAGATCAAAAATGAATCCTTTAATTCCCTGTTTCATTTTAACCACCTCAAATTCAGTATAGCACAATAGATATACCTATGCAAAAAAAATGACAGCCCCACAAAGGGGGCTGACTTTTTAAAATGCTGACAAAAGACTTAGATGATTTTTATTTAATAGGGATAGTTAGTTTCACTAGGTTGATAGGTTCTATTTTGCTGTCCTGTATTGGTTACAAATCCCCTCTGCTGCTGATAATTGGTCTGATAATTTTGCTGTTGATAATTTGGCTGCTGAGCAACCTGATAATTCTGCTGGAAGAAGTTATAGAAATCAGAGATTTGCTGTGGATCAGCTTTTCCTGGTGATGGATACCAACCATTCTGTTCAGCAATATGATAAACTCTCTTCTGGTCCTGTTCTGCCTGATCCCTCATTTGAACAAAGGTTTGCTTTAGATTCTGGTTTCCTGTCTCGATAATTGCAGCTGTCAGTTCCTTGACCGAAGTCTTATCAGATTCAAGACAATCATAGGCAATTATGTTATCTCCAATCATGTATTTAATACCCCCTTGTATTTAGTATGTTTGAAATCCGGAAACAAACTGTGTCAGTCTCTGTACATTTTGCTGTGATTTCTGTGCTTTTTGATTTAGAAAGTCGCGTAACTGCGGTTCTGAAACCTGCTGGGCAAAAAATCTTGATTTACTCGCTTTAACCTGTTCATCAACAATTAGATGTCTTAAATTCTGTAGATCCATATTAGTTAAGTTCTGCTGCATTTTATCCCTCCTTTTTCAGTATTGTAACCCCAATACTAAAAAAGAATTCAGGAAATTTATGGTTTAATCTAACTTGTTGATTATTTGAATTAAATCCTGTATTCTGCTGGTTTTAAAGGTATTCTCTTTTTTAATAATCTGGTTCCAGTATTCACAGGCCAGTCCATCAGTATAATCCCGTTCAGCAAAATTCCTTTTTTCATATAAAATAACATCCTTATCCTTAAGATTTGCTACCAGCCGCAGGTTTCCCAGGTTTCCATAACCAAAGGGGGTATCACATACCAGAATAATATCAGCTTTTTCCATCAGGTCTCTATTTTCCTGTAATTTCTCTTTCTCAATAGGAACAAACGGAGGAATTTCTACCGTCTCTAGATTAAGACGTTTTGCCAGTTCCCAGTCTGCATCTCCCTGGTTAAGTACTCCACAGGTCAGGTTAAATCCTTCACCGTACAACTTGTCCATTAACTCTTTACCGGTACCACCACCACAGACCAGATGAATAGTAATATTCTTTTCTCGATTTTTTATCCGGTTATATGATCTGGGAATAAGGGTTACATAAGGTCGCCCGGTTAAAGGACTCTCCTTGATTATTACTTCTGTTTTGTATACCTTGCCTATATTATCAGCGGTTAAAACCTCATCGGGAGTACCACTGGTAAAGACAGAGCCGCCTTGAATTAAAATTATTCTATCACAGTACTGACCGGTTAAATTAAGATCATGGGAAACAGTAATAATAGTAATATTTAGTTCTTTATTCAGATATGATAAAAGATCGAAAATTTCACCCTGATAATTAATATCAAGACTGGAAGTAGGTTCATCAAGCAGTAGAATTTCCGGTTTCTGGGCCAGCGCCCGGGCAATTATAACCCGCTGGCGTTCTCCCCCGCTTAACTCATTTACTTTCTTTAACTTGAATTTATCAGTATCTGTTAATTTAAGTGCTTCATCGACGATCCTCTTATCCTCTTCCGTAATTCTCCCCCATCTGTCCTGATAAGGATTCCTCCCCATCATGATTAAATCATATACATTAAAATTAAAATTAATCAATGTTTCCTGGGGAACAACGGCCATTTGTCGGGCCAGTTCTCTAGGTTTATATTTATTTAATAACTTATAATCTAAATAAATCAATCCAGATTCAGGTTTCAGAATATTGCTGATATTTTTGAGCAAGGTTGATTTACCGGAACCATTAGGACCTATAATCCCCACAAATTCGTTTTTCTCCACATCTATATTAATTTTTTTTAATATTTTCAAATTACCATAGCTAAAATCCAGGTCCTGAATTTTAATCATTTAAGATCACCAGACTTCATTTTTGTTTTTTCTTAATAAGTAAATAAAATACGGCCCCCCAGCCAGGGCAGTTATAATACCGACCGGAATTTCCAGAGGTGGAAATAAGGTGCGGGCCAGTGTATCACTTATAAGCAAAATCATCCCACCCAGTAGA
>JADQBU010000152.1 GCA_016278435.1 Halanaerobiales bacterium | reverse complement strand
AAGAATCCATCCTTTTTTACAGGGAGTTGCTGGAAGCAAATGAGGGGAAGACAGCCCAAATAATTGAACAATTAATTGTCGAGGAAAAACAACATTTACTTGATTTAAGTGAAAGGGGTTAAAAATAACAAATGACTACAAGTATTATGCATTAATGAAAGAAGAAGCAAAACATGAAGAATTCATTCAAAATGTTATTTATTATTTAACATATACGTGGTGGCTGGCTGATGAAGAAAGTGAGACAGGTTTTTAGAGCTCTAGCAGAAATATAAGTGAAGCATTTGTCTCTGTCAAACATATTGTGCAATCTGTCCCCTCTTTACCGGGGAAAAAATGTTGCTATTATTTCCTATACCGATGAAGGGATTAAAGAAGAGGGACAAATTGTTGCTTTGGCTGCATCTTATATATATCAAAAAAAGGAGTGAAATATTTATGAGTAAAAAACAATTCAAAACTGAAATATATACCCTGTCATGGTGTCCTTACTGCAGGAAAAGTAAAGCTTTTTTTAGAAGTGAGGGGATTTCTTATAAAGAATATCAGATTGATGATAATGAGAGTAAAAAAGCGGAAATGCAGGAGAGAAGTGGTGAAAAAAAAGGAGTTCCTCAGATATTTATAGACAATAAATATATTGGGGGATATGGTGAGCTAATTGAAGCAAAACAAGAGGGCAAATTAAGCGAGTTACTGGACCTTTCCCAACCTGCGAATTTTGATCAAATTTGGGATGTAATTATCATTGGTTCAGGTCCTGCCGGTTTGAGTTCGGCTGTATATAGTGCCCGGAAGGGTCTGGATGTACTGGTTTTGTCTATTGCTATGGGTGGTCAGGTAATAGAAACAGATGTAATTGATAATTATATAGGGATTTCCCAGATAAATGGACCAGATCTGATGGAGTCTTTCTTGAATCATACACAGCAATACGATGTAGAAATAGAACTGGGGGTTAAAGTAAATAAAATTTCACTTGCAGATAAATTAAAGATTATTGATACGGGAAAAGATAAAATTAAAGCCAGAGCTGTTATTCTGGCCAGTGGTACCCATAAAAGGCAACTGGGGGTTTCCGGAGAAAAAGAATTTAAGGGTAAAGGTGTTCATTACTGTGCCATCTGTGATGGTATTCTTTATAGTGGCCAGGAAGTGGCAGTTGTTGGGGGCGGCAATTCAGGGCTTGAAGCCAGCCTGGATATGGCCAAACTTGGTAGTAAGGTTAATTTGGTAGAGGTTGGGGATCAATTAATGGGAGATGATCTGTTGCAAAAAAAAGTATTTGCTGAAGATTTAATTGATGTTTATACAGGTAACAATATAGAAAAGATAAACGGTGATAAGAGTGTCAGTTCAGTTGTGATAAGAAATAATAATACCGGAAAAATCAAAGAAATTGATGTAAATGCTGTTTTTATAGAAATAGGTTTAATTCCAAATAGTGGTTTTGTAAGCGATTTTGTTCAAACTAATAATAGGAATGAAATAGTAATTAATAACGATAATGAAACTAGTGTTGAAGGTATCTGGGCAGCTGGAGATGTAACTGACATCAAGGATAAACAGATAATAGTGGCTACAGCTGAAGGGGCAAAAACAGCTCTCAGAGTGAATGAATTTTTAAACGAGTAAGAAATAACCCAGGTAATTGAGTAATTAGTTGAGGAAAAACAGCTCTACTTGATTTAGTGAAATTAGCAAAAATATTTTTAAATAAAAAAATATTGGAAGATGGAGGTTGAAATAAAAAATGACTATAAACAAAATCAAAGAGGGTATTTATACTTTCAGATCTCTGGACTGGGATAGGAGGTTATTTGATGAGTTAATTCCTTTGCCAAATGGGACTACCTATAATGCTTATTATGTAAAAGGAAGTAAGAAAAATGTATTAATTGATACAGCAGATCCCAAAAAAGGTAAAGATTTAATTGAAAATATCAGGGAATTGGGGATAAAAAAAATTGATTATGTTATCGCAAATCATGCTGAACAGGATCACTCCGGCACAATTCCCGAAATTCTAAATTTATTTCCTGAAGCAACTGTAATTTGTACAAAAACCGGGAAAAAGCTTCTAAAGGAGTTGCTTTTAATCCCGGAAAATAAAATTAAGATAATGGAGACTCAGGGTGAAATTTCTTTAGGAGATAAACATTTAAAGTTTATTAAAACTCCCTGGGTTCACTGGCCGGAGACTATGGTTACCTATCTTAAAGAAGAAAAAATATTATTTTCCTGTGATTTTTTTGGATCTCATCTTGCTCAAAGTAGTCCTTATATTAGTAATAAAGCCAAAGTTTACGAAGCTGCAAAAAGATATTATGCAGAAATTATGATGCCTTTTCGGGAAATTATTAAAAAGAATATAGAGAAGGTAAGTGAACTAGAGATAGATCTAATAGCCCCCAGTCATGGACCTATTCACCAGGAGCCTCAGTTTATTTTAAATGCTTATCAAAAATGGGTTGAGGATAGTGTGAAAAATGAAGTAGTAATTCCCTGTGTCTCAATGCACGGAAGTACCCGGATGATGGTTGATTATTTAATAGATGTTTTAATCAAAAAAGACATTACAGTTAAACCTTTTAATCTAACAGAGGTTGATTTAGGGGAACTGGCTAAAGCTTTAGTAGATACAGCTACCATTATTATAGCTTCACCCACTGTTTTAAAAGGCCCTCATCCCAGAGCATTTTATGCTGCATATTTAACAAATGTTTTACAGCCTAAAGCCAAATTCGCTTCAATTATTGGTTCCTATGGATGGGGTGGAAAAATGGTGAATATGATTAAAGAAACATTAACTAATCTTGATGTTGAATTATTGAAACCGGTAGTTATAAAAGGTCAGCCGGCAGAAGAAGATTATAGAATGCTTGATCAACTAGCAGATAGTATTTATGAGAAACATAAGAATATGGGACTAATAGTATAATTTCCTGACAGTTATATTACGAGGGGCAAAGAGGTTTTTCATGATTTATGGAAGACAGAATGAAATTGTGACACATAAAAGGTGGGATCAGAAAATGGCTCAAGAAATCAATGTTGATTGTAGAGGAGAGAACTGTCCGGTGCCCTTAGTTGAAACCAGGAAAGCTATTAGAAAGGCAGAAAAAGATGATGTGATTATTGTTACAGGTGATCATCCTGCTTCTAAAAAGGAGATTCCCATGGCTGTTGAGGCTATGGGTCTGGAATTATTATCAGTTGAGGGAAAAGAAGATAACTGGGAGATAAAGATTAGAATATGAAGGGGTAGTTTATGATGAGTGGAAAAGCAACCTTGATTGTAGCCAGCGGTGAACATGATAAATTATATAGTGCCTTTATTATTGGCAATGGTGCTCTGGCAATGGGGATGGAAGTCTCCATGTATTTTACTTTCTGGAGCCTGGAAAGATTAAAAAAGAAAGGGATTAATAAGGGGCCTCTGTCAAAAATGAATTTTTTGGGTCTGGGTAAACTTTTTTTGAAATGGAAAATGAAAAAGGCCAATGTACGCACTCTGGATAAAATGTTAGATGATTATGTGGAACTTGGAGGGAAAATTTTTGCCTGTGATATGACAATGGGGATTATGGGAATTAACCGGGAAGACCTTCGGGATGATATAATAACCGAGTACTGTGCCGTTGGTACCTATGTAAAGGAAGCAAGAGAATCAGAAATTACTCTGTATCTTTAGGAATGAGGTGACATTTATGAATAATGAAACTATTTATCTTGATAATTCGGCAGTAACCAGAGTGGATGAAAAAGTACTGGAAGCTATGAAACCATACTTTCTGAATAAATATGCTATCGCAACCTCTGAATTTGCCTATACTATGGGGATAGAAGCCAGAGAAGCACTGGAAGATGCCCGTCAGATAATAGCTGAATCCCTGGGAGCAGAAAAAAAAAAATTGATTTTTACTTCAGGAGCCACTGAAGCCAACAACCTTGCTTTAAAAGGAATTATATATAATCAGGAAAAGAAAAACCATTTAGTAGTATCAGCTATTGAAGACTTTTCTGTTTTAAATACAGCAAAATCACTGGAAAGAGAAGGTTATGAAGTGACTTATCTTAAAGTTGATGCTGAGGGAAAGGTGCCCCTGGATAATCTTAAAAGCGCCATTCAGGAAAACACAGCTTTAGTTTCGGTGCAGCATGCTAATCAGGAAATAGGTACAGTACAGGATATTAAAAAGATTGCTCAATTTTGTCAGGAGAATGATATTTTCTTTCACACAGATGCTACTCATACTTTTCGGAGATTACCTCTTAATGTAAACCAAATTCCTGTTGATTTAGTAACTACTTCTGCCCATACCATCCACGGCCCCCGGGGTATTGGAGCTCTATATTTTCGTGATGGCATATCTTTAAAAAAGATTATGGATGGTGGTTTTCAGGAACAGAATTTAAGAGCTGGTATTGAAAATATTCCGGCAGCTGTTGGTTTTGCCAGAGCGGTGGAGTTAATTGATGAAAAAGAAAACAAAAAAATTCAGAAATTAAGAGATAAACTGATTAACCAAATTGAGAATAAAATAGATAATGTTACCCTGAA
>JADQBU010000444.1 GCA_016278435.1 Halanaerobiales bacterium | reverse complement strand
ACCAGGACAATTATGTCCCCAGCATTAATTAAACCTTCCTCATGAACAGCTTCTGCCAGTGCTATCGGAACAGATGCTGAAGAAGTATTCCCGTATTTGTGTAAATTGACAAAAACCTTTTCATTATCCATCTCCAGTCTACGGGCAGCAGCCTCTATTATCCTGGTATTGGCTTGATGGGGAATGAAAAGATCTACATCTTCAGGTTTAATATTGGCCTTATCCAGAACATCAAGTGTTGCCTGTCCCATAATCTTGACAGCAAACTTAAAAACCTGATTACCTTCCATATTTATATAATGTAGTTTATTTTTAACTGTCTCTTCTGATGATGGATTTAAAGAACCCCCGCCCGGCATGTAGAGGGTTTCTCCCCCTTTACCGTCAGATCCCAGCTCAAATGCCAGCATTCCACCTTTATCAGTGGGTTGGAGAACTGCTGCTCCAGCACCATCACCGAATAAAACACAGGTTCCCCTGTCTTCCCAGTTAGTAACCTTGGACAGGGTTTCAGCTCCTACTACCAGTACATTGTCATACATCCCGCTTTCAATAAACTGGCTGCCAACACACAGGCCATAAACAAAGCCCGAACAACCAGCTTCCAGATCAAAGGCAGCAGCTTTGTCAGCCCCCAGCATATCCTGTAAAATACAGGCTGTAGCAGGAAATACCATATCTGGGGTTACGGTAGCAACCAGTATCAAATCAAGGTCTTCAGGACTGAGAGAGGCATCAGCAAGAGCCTTCCTGGCCGCTTCTAACCCCAGTACTGAGGTAGGAACATCGTCAGCAGCTATTCTTCTCTCTTTTATTCCAGTCCGGGCTGTTATCCATTCATCACTGGTTTCAACCATTTTTTCAAGGTCCTTATTTGTTAAAACTCTAGGCGGTACATATCTACCTACTCCGGTTATTGTTGCTCTACGCACCATTTATTTCACCATCCCTGTCTATTACATCTTTGATTAAATTAATTACATCCTGTTCGACAGTATTCATTGCAACCTTAATAGCATTATAAAAAGCTGTTGCATCTGAACTACCATGGCTGATTATTACAACACCATCCACTCCCAGTAATGGTGCACCACCATACTGCCGGTAATCTACACTATCCAGCATCTCTTTTAAATGGGATTTTATTAATAAAGCCCCGGTCTTTGTAACAATATTGCGGGTTAAAGCTTCCTTGAGTAATTGAAAAAAATAAGAGGCTACACCTTCTGTAGTTTTCAAGACAATATTGCCTACAAATCCATCACATATAACAACATCACAACGGCCATTAAAAATATCTCTACCTTCAACATTTCCCACAAAATTTTCAATCCTGCTATCATTCTCCAGTAATTCATAAGTAGCAGCAGTTAATTTATTGCCTTTTTTCTTTTCCTCACCTATGTTCAATAAACCCAGCTCTGGATCTTTAACTCCCAGAACAAAACGGGCATATATCTGTCCCATTAAAGCAAATTGCAGCAGGTTTTCTGGAGCGGAATCTGTATTTGCTCCAGCATCTATTACCAGAGTCTGGCCCTGAACTGAAGGAAATATTGTGGCAATAGCGGGGCGTTTTATACCCTCTATCCTGCCTATATTAAAAAGTCCGGAAGCCATTACAGCTCCCGTGTTGCCTGCCGACACAAAGGCTTCAGCTTTTTTGTCTTTTACCATCATAGTACCTTTATAAATAGAGGAATCCTTCTTTTTCCGTAGAGCCGTAGTGGGTGACTCATCCATTTTTATAGCCTGGGAGGCATTTACAACCTCGATTCTCCCCTGATCATATTCTTGTTCAGCTAATATAGGGTTTATAATATCACTTTTCCCAATTAATATCAAATTCAGTTCATTTTTTAACTCCAGGGCTTTTACCGCTCCAGCTATAATTTCCTCTGGAGCATGGTCTCCTCCCATGGCATCCACTACAATTCTCATAATCCATCCTCCCCTGAGAAATATATATACTTTTTTAATTATAACTTAAGTAAAAAACAATTGCAAACATATAAAATAAGCAGACCCATTTTCTTAAGGGATCTGCTTGAAATAAAATCTTTTTATCTTATTTACTGATAACTTCTTCACCATTATAATGTCCGCAGGATGGACAAACCCTGTGGGAAAGTATCTTTTCATGACAGTGCTGACATTCAACTAAATTAGGTGCTTTAATCTTCCAGTGGGTACGACGCTTTCTCTTCCTAGTTTTTGAAGTTCGTTTCTTGGGTACAGCCAATTAATCACACCTCCTTGTTCCAGTTATGTCTATTTTTCAAAGTAATCCTTTAATTTGGCCAGACGGGGGTCAACATTTTCCTTTTTACAATCACATTGCTCATAGTTTAAGTTCTGCCCACAGACCGGGCATAATCCTTTACAATCCTCTGAACATAGTAATTTTATCGGAATAGAAAGTAATATATTTTCTTTTAATAGATGAGTCAAATCAACATTCTCAAGATTATTAATTTCTTCCCGGGGAATCTCTTCTTCCAGTTCAATCTTTATTTTTTCTGTAAATTCCTCAAGACAACGGCTGCATTCAAAAATTAACTTTCCTTCTAAAGTACCATTTAAAATAAACTCTTTCCCAGCATTATAGATATTCCCGGAAAGCAAGAAAGGTCCTGGTACCTCAATCTCCCTTTGACGAAATGAGATTTCTTCAAATTCAACAGTTTCATTAATTTCTTTATAACTGCCCAGCTCTTTTAAATTACTTAAATCAATTCTCAATATACATTCACCTCTGTATGACAGCCATTGTTAATTATACAAAATAACTTCTTTACTTGTCAAGGAAAATATATTTACTTACAGCAATTCCTGCGTTTCCCTGGCTATAACCAACTCTTCATTGGTAGGAATAACCAGTACCTTGATGGCAGAATCAGGGGTAGAAATCTCAGTTTCCTTACCCCGGACATTATTTGCTTCTTTATCAATATGAATATTCATATATTCAAAACCGTCCATAATATCTTCTCTAACATCAGGAGCGTTCTCACCAATTCCTGCGGTAAAGACAATCACATCAGCTCCACCCATGGCAGCCATGTAAGCACCAATGTATTTCTTTACCCGGTAATTAAATAAATTTCTGGCAATCTGGGCCCTCTTATTGCCGCGAGCGGCAGCTTCATTCACATCCCGGGAGTCATTGCTTATACCGGATACACCCAGTAGTCCACTTTCTTTATTTAAAATATCATCTATCTCTTCAATAGTCAGGTCTTCCTTTTCCATTAAAAATCTGATAATAGCAGGATCAATATCACCAGAACGGGTACCCATAACCAGTCCTTCAAGTGGTGTTAAACCCATACTGGTATCGATTGATTTACCCCCATCAACTGCGGCTACACTGGCTCCATTCCCTAGATGACAGGTAATAATTTTCAACTCCTCCAGTGGTCTATCGAGAAATTCTGCAGCTTTTGCCGATACATATTTATGAGATGTTCCGTGGAACCCATATCTACGCAGTCCATATTCTTCATAATATTCATAAGGTAGAGCATAAATAAAAGCGCGGGCGGGCATCGACTGATGAAAAGCAGTATCAAATACCCCAACCTGAGGAGTATCTGGCATTAACTTACTACATACTTCTATTCCTGTTAAGTTAGGCGGGTTATGTAAAGGGGCAAGATCTGAAACTGCCTCAATCTGTTTAATTACCTCATCTGTTATAACTGTTGAACTGGCAAATTTTTCACCACCATGAACAATACGGTGCCCAACAGCCGTAATTTCATCCATGTTCTCCAGTACACCATGATCTTTATCAAGCAGAGTATCTATAACAATTTGAATCCCTTCATTATGGTCAGGTATACCTTTTTCTATCTCAATCTCTTCTTCACCATATGTATGTTCGAGTACCGAGTCTTCCAGCCCAATTCTTTCCAGAATTCCCCGGGCCAGAACTGATTCATCTTCCATATTAAAAAGTTGATATTTTATTGAAGAACTCCCGCAGTTCAAAACCAATATCTTCATTATTTTTTGCCTCCCTGATTTGTTTGAGCCTGTACAGCAGTTATTACAACCAGATCTACTACATCTTCTACCGAACAACCACGCGAAAGGTCATTTACAGGTTTTGCCATCCCCTGTAGTATCGGACCTATAGCTTCTGCACCGGCCAGGCGCTGTACAAGTTTATAACCGATATTACCTGACTGCAGGTCCGGGAATATTAAAGTATTGGCCCTTCCTGCTATAGGGCTGTCAGGTGCTTTCAGTTTTGATACTTCAGGAACCAGGGCAGAATCGAGTTGAAGTTCACCATCTATTTTAAGTTCAGGGGCAAGTTTGCGGGCCTGTTCTGTAGCCTGTTGTACCTTTTCTACCAGTTCATGTTTGGCGCTTCCATGGGTAGAAAAGGATAACATTGCTACAACCGGCTCAATATCAAGTAAATTGCAGGTAGTCTCGGCAGTCTGAGCCGCTATTTCAGCCAGTTGATTGGCATCAGGATCAGGATTAACAGCACAGTCAGCAAAAATCAAGATACCATCTTCACCCATCTCACTATCAGGCAAGATCATTATAAATAGCCCCGATACTATTGAGATCCCCTCTT
>JADQBU010000023.1 GCA_016278435.1 Halanaerobiales bacterium | reverse complement strand
ATAAATCTCTAAAAAATAGGTCAAAACTTACCATAATTCTTTCCCTGAGTGCAGCCATGTTTTTCTCGCCCTGCATTGAAATAGAAGCCTATTTTTTTACTGCCGGCAGTCTAGGATGGCCTGGTATTACGGCTGTTTCGGTCATATATTATGCGATTACAGTTATGGGAATGGTTCTTTTTGTTAACCTGGCTTTAAAGGGTATAGAAAAAGTTGACTGGCATTTCATGGAACATCATGAAAAGAAAATTACTGGTTTAATTTTAATTGTTCTCGGGCTTTTTGCTTATTTTGTGCATATATAAACTGCTGAAGCAGGAGTGAGTGGATTGGTTAAAAAAGGGGATATAACAGAAGTAAAGATAGATGATCTGGCATATGGTGGGGATGCTGTAGGCCACCTGGATGATGGTCTAACCGTTTTTGTTCCCGGGTGTATTCCGGATGAGAGAGTGAGAATCAGGATTGTAAGCTCAAAAAAAAGTTATGCCCGGGGAGAACTGTTAAAAGTTTTAAACCCTTCACCGGCCAGAAAAGATTCAGATTGTAGAGTACATAGTGAATGTGGAGGCTGTCAATTTCAGCATATCAAATATCAAAAACAACTGGATTTTAAAAAAGGTACTGTGGTAGCTTCTCTGGAACGGATTGGTGGATTAACAGGAATTGAAGTTAATGATGTTATACCTGCAGAATACCCCTGGCAGTACAGGAATAAAGCCCAGTTTCCTCTGGCCAGAGATGAGGACGGGAAAATAGTTACAGGGTTTTACCGGCAGAGAAGCCATGAAATTATAAGTAATGATAACTGTTTGATTCAACACCCCTTGATCAACCGGGTTAAGGATACAGCACTCAGGATTCTAAATGAGTATGAGTTCAGTGTTTATAATGAAAGGACAGACAGGGGATTACTCCGTCATCTGCTAATCAGAGTAGGAACCTGTACAAACCAGGCCCTGTTAACAATAGTAACCAGTCAGAAAAGCATGCCGGGGAAAGAAAAGATTGCTGCCAGAATTATACAGGAGGTACCGGAACTGGTTGGTGTTCAGCAGAATATTAATCCTGAAAAAACTAATGTTATTATGGGGACTAAAACAATATTACTTGCAGGTCAGAATTCTTATATAGATTACATAGGGCCTATTAAATACAGGATTTCACCGGTCTCTTTTTTCCAGATTAATACATTACAGGCCGGTAAGTTGTATCAGAAAATCGCTGACTATGCTGAATTGACAGGAATAGAAAGGGTGGTTGATTGTTACTGTGGTATTGGTAGTATATCTCTTTTTCTGGCCCGGGAAGCCGCCGAAATAATTGGAATTGAAGAAGTAAATTCAGCAGTCAAAGATGCCCGGGAAAATGCTAATTTAAATGGAATTAATAACTGCCGTTTTCTTCAGGGCGGGGTTGAAAAAATTTTACCGGATCTAAAAACAGAGGGTTATACACCTGATATTATTATCTTTGACCCACCGCGGAAAGGTCTTGATAAAAAAGTAATTGAAACTGCACTGTCAGTAAGGCCGGAAAAAATAATCTATGTTTCCTGTAATCCGACAACACTGGCCCGGGATTTGAAAGAATTAACAGCTGAGTATGAAGTTAAAAAGGTTACACCTGTCGATATGTTTCCTCAAACCTATCATATAGAAACAGTTTGTAGGCTGGCAAAAAAATCAAAGTAATGTTGATTAAAATTTATTATGTGGGGAGGATTTATAGATGAATACAGTCCTTTTAATACTTTTTATTACTGTCGGTATCTCAGGAATGTTTTATGGAGTTGATACCGGGGTCTTTGTCGGACTTGGGTTAGTACCCTGGCAGGTTATGAGGTTAAGAATAAGCAGGAAACTGAATCTGGCAGCTATTTTTGTTACCGGTATTGCTGGTTTAATATATTTTGGACTGTCCGGGAACTGGAAGATATTGATACTTTTTATTGTAATTGAACTTTATAATTACTGGGGGTATACACAGACCAGAGTTAACTAGTTTACTTGACAAAGTTATTTTAAGAGGTATAAAATATATTTATGTTTAAAAATAAGCTATTTCGTACTTTAAATAAAGGAGGGAACCAGATTGCCAACATACCTATATGAATGCGAAAAATGTGGACGGTTTGAAGAATTTCAGAAGATAACAGCCCCGGCACTGGAAAAATGTCCTGAATGTGGAAAAGAGGTAAAGAGGATAATCGGGGCTCCCGGGGTGATTTTCAAGGGGTCCGGTTTTTACAGTACAGATAATAGGTCCAGTAATGTCACAAAGAGTAAGGACCTTACTGATAATAAAGAGGTTAAATCCGAAAAATCTTCGAAGGATTCTGGAGATAAAAAAGGTAACTCCAGTACAGAAGAGAAGGTATCATAAGATTGATTTTAATCAGTGCCTGTCTTCTGGGGGGAAATTGCAAATATAATGGAGGTAATAACCTGCAGGAGAAACTACAGGCTTTAATAAAGGATAAGGATTACCGGCTTATCTGCCCGGAAGTAGAGGGGGGATTGCCTGTTCCCCGGCCCCCGGCAGAAATTATTGGTGGTGATGGATTTGATGTTCTGGAAGGTAAAGCATCAGTTCAAAATAACCGGGGAGATAATGTTACAAGCCATTATTTAAAGGGTGCAAAAAGACTTCTGGAAGAAATTGATCCTGAGCAAATCCAACTGGCAATAATGAAATCTAAAAGCCCATCCTGTGGTCTAAAGAAGATTCACGCCGGTAAATTTAACGGTAACTTACGGGAAGGACCTGGTGTTTGTACTGCATTATTTATTAAAAATGGGATTAAAGTAGTTAACGAGAAGGATATGGACGATATAAAAAAGTTAATATAGATTCTCTGTATGATCACGGCTGGATAATTTTTTATCCGGCTTTTTTTATTTTTAGGATTATATAAGTATAAAAAAGCAGGGTTATGAGGAAAAATAATAATAATATTTTTACAGGGAAGGAGATAAGATGAAAAAATACAATAAACTATTAATATTGATCATAATGGCAGTTTTAATTGTATCCCTGTTTTTATCCAGGGGTCTTGCTCAAAAACAGACTTTGTACTGGGGAAGTGAAAACCGGGATGTCAGGACATTGCAGTGGAAATTACAACAGTGGGGTTATTATAATGGTGTTGTTGATGGTAGATTTGGCCGGGAAACACATGAAGCCGTAATGAGTTTTCAGATTAAAAACAGACTCAGGGTAGATGGTATAGTTGGTTCCGAAACCTGGGAGGCGCTGGGATATAAAGGTACAACATCTTTACCCAGCTTCAATACAGCTACTGCAGCTGGAACCTATGGTATCAGGGACAGTGATGTCCAACTTCTGGCCCATCTTGTACATGCTGAAGCTGGTGCTGAGCCTTATGAAGGGCAGGTAGCTGTGGCAGCAGTTTTACTGAACAGAGTAGAAGATCCTGCTTTTCCCAATACAATAAGTGGGGTAATCTATCAACCACTGGCCTTTGAATCAGTTTCCAATGGTTTTTTTAATACGGCTCCAACTCAGCAGAATATCACAGCAGCAAGAGCAGCCCTTAATGGCTGGGATCCTACCTATGGAGCACTTTTCTTCTGGAATCCATCAAAACCGGTAAATCGCTGGATCTGGTCCAGGAAAACTGTAAGGACAATTGGCGAACATATTTTTGCTTATTAAAGGGGGTTTAAACAATTAATCGTAGATATTTAGTTCCAATATCGATAGTTTTACTATTACTTGTAGTCGCAGGTTTCTGGGGTTATGGACAGTATAAAGAAAAAAAACAACTGGAAGTATACCTTGGTAACAAATACCAGCAGGCATTTTACGAAATGGTTGAAAATATTGAGCAGGTACAGATTCTACTGGGAAAGGCCCTGGTATCAGGGTCACCCCGGCAAAATATTCTTAATTTAACAGATATCTGGAAAAATTCAATGACAGCCCAGTCCAGGTTGACAGAATTACCTTTGCCGGCACCTATATTTATGAGGACCACCAAGTTTTTGAGCCAGACGGGTGATTATTCCCATGTTATGGCCCAGAACAATGCTTCCGGGGAAGTATTATCTGGAAAAAACAGAAAACAGCTGGCTGAACTGAGAGTTCAGGCTTCTCAGTTAACCCAGGCCCTTCATCAACTGGAAAGTGATGTACTCGATGGGAAGATAAACTGGTCTGAAATCAACCGTGGTACACAGTATCAGCTGGCAAAGGAAAAACCCAGTACTCTGGGTAATAACTTCAATAATATTAAAGACCAGCTTACACAGTATCCAACCCTGGTCTATGATGGTCCCTTTTCTGATCATATTGTCGAGATGGAACCTAAAGGTGTAACTGGTAGTGATATTACCAGGGAAAAAGCGGAGACAATTGCTGTTAAAGCAGTAAATACACCTGGTACTGATAAACTGGAGGTCACAGGTGATAAATCTGTAAAAGGTAAAATTCCTGCTTATAACTTTTCCATTAAAGACAATAATGGTCACACATATTCTATTGATATCAGTCAAAAAGGTGGTCACCTTGTTAACATTATCTCAGTACGTAATGTAGATAATAGCCAGATAAAACTGAATGAGGCCGGAGAGA
>JADQBU010000209.1 GCA_016278435.1 Halanaerobiales bacterium | reverse complement strand
CGGATTCTTTAAGAAAACTTTTCCGATCATACCGGGGTTCATTAACAACTGCAATTATACCTTGTGGTGTCACAGTGTCGGCCAGTTCAATGAGTATATTTTCATCAACCAGTTCTATAAGGGTGTCAGATACCACCCCCTGTATCTCCCTTCCCTGACCGCTTTCTGCAAACCCCGGTGACATGAAAATACTTTCAATCCCGGCTCCCAGATTAATAGCTTCCTCGATTAATCTATATCCTTCCAGAACAAATTTTCCCTCTTTTTTTCTTTTTCTACTATTATATAGCTTTTTAAGATATTTAATTTTATAATTTCTGTTACTGGAGATGATCTCCTTCATAACTTGCCACTACTATACTTCTAATTCATTTTTAGCAACACTAACAAGTTCTGCAAAGGTATTTTCATCATTAACGGCCATTTCAGCCAGCATTTTGCGGTCTATATTAATATCAGCCATTTTTAAGCCGTGAATAAATTTACTGTAAGATATTCCATTATTCCTGGCAGCTGCATTTATTCTGGAAATCCAGAGTTTCCTAAAATTACGTTTTTTCTTTCTACGGTCAACATAGGCATTGTGTAATGCTCTCATTACAGCTTCATTGGCCGGCCGGTATAATTTGCTTCGAGAGCCAAAGTATCCCTTTGCCATTTTTAGTATTTTTTTTCTTCGTTTTCGGGCTTTACTTCCTCTTTTTACACGTGGCATCTTAATTCACTCCTTTTATAATACTTATCTGTTTAAAGCAATTCAATTATTATTAATATGGCATTAATTTTTTATATCTTTTCTGATAGGTTTTATCAAGAATCTTGCTCTTTCTAAGTTGTCTTTTTCTATCACTGGATTTCTTGGTTAATATATGGCTATGAAAGCCCTTGCGGCTCTTTAATTTACCTTTGCCGGTCTTTTTTATTCTTTTGGCAATACCTTTGTGGGTTTTGAGTTTAGGCATATCAAACTCCTCCTATACTATTATTTATCACTCATTGGTGTTAAATACATCATCATATTGCGGCCTTCCATTTTTGGCCTGCTTTCAACAGTACCAAGATCTTTTGTTCCTTCGATTAATCTATCCATTAAATCGTAGCCTAATTCTTTATGCATAAGTTCACGGCCTCTAAACTTTACCCTTACTTTAACCTTATCCTTATCATTAAGAAATCTTCTGGCTTGTTTTAATTTTACATTAAAATCATGGTCCTCAATCTTGACTCCCATCTGAACTTCCTTTACATTCATTACGTTCTGTTTTTTCTTGGCTTCTTTGGCCTTTTTTTGTTGTTCATACTTATACTTTCCGTAGTCCATAATTTTACAGACCGGCGGTTTGGCCTGTGGGGCTACTTCTACCAGGTCAAGTCCCCTTTCTTCAGCATGCTGTAAGGCTTCATTTAAAGGTTTAATTCCGACCTGTTCACCCTCCCCGGAAATCAGGCGTACTTCCTTTGCTCTAATTTTGTCATTAATGTTTAAATCTTTAACGATTTTTTTCCACCTCCATATAGTTTTATAAAAACAAAACGGATGGTTTTTAACCATCCGCTTCCTTAAAATTAGACAAAATATTAACGCTATAGAGCACAAACCGCAGATTTTCTCCTCTACCCAATAGCTGTCTAATTATTAACCAGTAATCTTATTACTGGTGAGAAGCAGGTGCTCCTACTTTGTTTTCCTAATAGATTATAACATAAGACGGGTTGTAAGTCAACATAAGGAATTTATATAATGCTGCAAAAAAGAGTGTAAACCCTTCTTTGCAGCATTGTAATCACTGTATTATTATATTGTCTTTTCCTTAATCTCGTGCAGAATCTTTTCCTTGAATTTCTGAATGCTGGAAGTCCCAAGATCTCCTTCTCGCCTTTCTCTAACGGAAACGAGGTCCTTCTCTACTTCATCACTACCGACGATTAGCATATAAGGAACCTGCTGAACCTGTGCTTCTCTTATTTTATAGCCGACTTTTTCCTGGCGGTCGTCTATCTCTACCCGGATTTTCTTCTTTGCCAGCTCGGCTTTAACCTTCCGGGCATACTCCAGCTGATCATCAGATATTGGAATAATCTCAACCTGAACCGGTGCAATCCAGGTCGGAAATGCTCCAGCAAAATGTTCTATTAAAATACCAATAAATCTTTCTATACTACCCATAACTACCCGATGAATCATTACCGGCCTGTGTTCTTCCCCGTCAGAACCAATATAGGTCAGATCAAATCTCTCCGGCATCTGGAAATCAAGCTGGATTGTACTACACTGCCAGGTGCGTCCCAGACTGTCTTCCAGATGAACATCGATCTTCGGCCCGTAGAATGCCCCATCACCCTCATTAACCTTGTAATCAATACCCTGAATTTCCAGGGATTTTTTCAGGGCTTCAGTAGCTCGTTCCCAGTCCTCATCAGAGCCCATCGAATTTTCCGGCCTGGTACTGAGTTCTACATGGTAATCAAAACCAAAAACCTGATAGAACTCGTCCACAAGTTTCATAACCCCGATAAGTTCATCGGTTATCTGTTCCGGTAGCATAAAAATATGGGCATCATCCTGTGTAAATGCCCTGACTCTCATTAAACCATGCAGGGTTCCAGAACGTTCATGACGGTGAACCAGACCCAGTTCAGCTGTTCTGATCGGAAATTCACGGTAACTGTGCATGGAATCCTTGTAAAAGAGAATACCTCCCGGACAGTTCATCGGTTTAACCGCATAAGGTTCTTCATCAATCTGAGTAAAATACATATTTTCCTGATAATGGTCCCAGTGGCCGGACTGCCTCCAGAGCTGTTCATTTAAGATAATCGGAGTTTTTATCTCTTCATAGCCATTTTCGATATGTTTTTCGCGCCAGAAGTCAGTCAACTGATTCCAGATCACCATTCCTTTGGGATGAAATAAAGGAAAACCAGGACCTTCTTCCTGAATACTGAATAAATCAAGCTGTTTACCCAGTTTCCTGTGGTCTCTCTTTCTGGCTTCCTCTAATTTATTAAGGTAATCATCCAGGCTGGATTTATCGCGGAAAGCAGTACCATATATCCTCTGGAGCATTTCATTATTTTCATCACCACGCCAGTATGCACCAGCGATATTCAGCAGCTTAAAGGCCTTAATTCTACCGGTCGAAAGTAGATGAGGTCCCCGGCAGAGGTCTGTAAAATCCCCCTGATGATAAAAACTGACATTCTCATCTTCGAGGTCTTCTATTAATTCAACCTTATATTCTTCATTCTTCTCTTCCATAAATTCAAGTGCTTTATCACAGGAAATCCACTCTCTGGATATTTCCAGGTCTTCAGCAATAATTTTTTCCATTTCCTCTTCTATTTTTTCCAGATCTTCCGGTGAAAATCTGTATTCCAGATCAAAATCATAATAAAATCCATCTTCAATCGTCGGACCAATCGCCAGTTTGACTTCCGGAAACAATCTCTTGACAGCCTGGGCCATAACATGGGCAACAGTATGGCGGTAAACATCAAGACCAGTTTCCGAATCCAGGGTAATGATTGATAGCTCAGCATCATCCTCAAGATTATATTTTAAGTCAACTAATTCACCGTCTACTTCTCCGGCTACAGCATCTCTTCCCAGTCTTTTACCAATACTATAAGCAACCTCTCCAACTGTTGTTCCTGCCGATACTTCCATCTCGGACCCATCAGGCAGAGTTACCGTAATCATTTTCATTCTATTCACCTCTTTTTAGATTATATAAAATAAAAAACCCTATCCATCTTATAGAGACGAATAGGGTTTGGTTCGCGGTCCCACTCTAATTGGTTTAAAAACTTGTACCCACTTAATTTTGATAACGGTATTTAACCGGGGCAGGAAATACTTGCAATTAGAGCTTTCTTTCCCCCGGCTCCGGGGTGGTCTTTAGATAAGAATCCACAGGATGTTTGCAGCCGATGACATCCCTCTCTGATGAGTAATTCTTTATCCTACTCTCCCCATCTCAGCCTTTATTTTAATTTTAACCCATTATAATACTTTAATTAATGAATGTCAAGTTAGCTTCAGCAGTAATTCGCCTGATTTCACTTGCTGGCCTTCCTGCACAAGAATTGAATTGACCTTTCCCGCTACAGGTGCTGTAATATTTGTCTCCATCTTCATGGCTTCTACTATAATCAAACTCTGATTTTTCTTAACTTCCTCATCCTTTTTAACCAGAATTTTAACTACCTTCCCCGGAATACTGGAACCAATCTCCAGATTATTTTCAGAATCAGCCATCTGGGTTACCTTGCTTTCATCTTTAATAATACTACCTTTATCGTGAATATTAATAGCCCGGCGGAACCCATTAATCTCAAATACTACTTTTCTATCTCCCCGATTATCTATTTTACCAATTTCAAGCAATTTTACAATCAGGGTTTTGCCTTCTTCTATCTTAACCTTACATGTCTCACCTTCGTATAGTCCGTGGAAATAAATATCACTCCCCATCTGGCTTAAATCTCCGTAATCTCCCAGATAAGATAGATAGTCTTCAAAGACTTTGGGATAGAGAGCATAGCTTAAGATATCTTTTTTACCGGCATCAATCTCGAAATTTTTCTGTAAATGTTTTT
>JADQBU010000128.1 GCA_016278435.1 Halanaerobiales bacterium | reverse complement strand
ATTATCACTCATATTTATCCCCCCTTATGAATTTATAGCATTTTCAGTAGCCTCCAGAACCCTGTCTGGTTTAAATGGTTTAACAATAAAATCTTTGGCTCCTAAATTTATTGCCTTGATAACCATTGACTGCTGACCCATTGCACTACATACAATAATCCTGGCATTTTTATCAAATTGTAATATCTCTCTAGTAGCCTCAATACCGTCCATCACCGGCATCGTTATATCCATGGTTACTAAATCAGGTTTAAGTTCTTTATACATTTCAACTGCCTGTTTCCCATTCTCTGCTTCTCCGGCAATCCCATACCCTACTTCTATAAAAATATTTTTTATCATAATTCTCATAAAAGAAGCATCATCAACAATCAAAATATTTCTGGGCACCTCTATCCCCCCGAATATTAAGTTAAATAAAAAAAAGCTAAAAATTACCTTAAGTTATTATTTCGACATCATTTTTATTATTCCTGCATTTTATTAACAATAAAAAACCCCCTTACTAATAAAGGGGGTTGTCTACAAGTCTTTGTTTTTATTTTCTATAATTTTAACTTATCCAGTTCTTCCAGTAAATAATTATTAAGCACCTTTATATAGGTACCCTTCATACCGAGAGAACGTGATTCAATAACTCCGGCACTTTCGAACTTTCTCAAAGCATTTACAATAACTGATCTGGTTATTCCAACCCGGTCAGCAACTTTACTGGCAACCAGTAATCCTTCACTTCCATCAAGTTCTTCAAATATGTGTTCAATTGCTTCCAACTCCGAATAGGACAAGGTGTCAATAGCAATCTGTACTGCCGCTTTTTTCCTTGCTTCTTTTTCAATTCTTTCAGTACGGGAACGCAAAATTTCCATTCCAACAACTGAAGCCCCGTATTCAGCCAGAACAAGATCCTGATCATCAAACTTTTCGCCATAACGGGCCAAAACCAGGGTGCCCAGTCTATCTCCACCGCCTATTACTGGAACTATAGTTGTCAATTTATCTGAATAAATACAATTATCTTCTTCTGTAAATACACATTCTTCTTTTGTTTGTTCGATATTTTCTCTGGTATCCCTGACTCTCAATAATCCCTTATTATAATCTTCAGGAAACACTCCCTCATTGATAACCTTTTCTTCCATAATATCACATTCAAAATCATCTAGCAGACTATAACCAAGAATCTTACCTTTTTTGCTTGATATATATACATTACAATTAATTGCATCCTCCAGTACTTTGGCCATTTCAGAAAAATCAACCGGTCTTCCTCCAGTTCTCTGAAGTAGATGATTAATTTTTCTACTTTTTTCAAGTAAACTGCTCATTGTTTTTACCTCCATATTTTTTATAAGATATATTTGCTTAAGTCTTTATCTTTCACTACATCAGAAAGCTGTTTTCTTACATAATCAATATCTATAATAACCTGCTGGTTATCCATATCAGGAGCTGAAAACGAAAGGTCTTCCAGCAATCTTTCCATAATAGTGTGTAACCTGCGGGCTCCGATATTTTCGGTTTGTTCATTCACCTTGAAGGCAAATTCCGATATTTCACCTATAGCTTCCTCAGTAAATTTAATATCAACTCCTTCTGTCTCCAGAAGGGCTTTATACTGTTTTGTTAAAGCATTTTTCGGTTGTAATAATATTTCCTTGAAATTATCTCGGGAAAGACTATTTAATTCAACTCTTATAGGAAAACGACCCTGTAATTCAGGAATTAAATCTGCCGGTTTGGAAACATGAAAAGCCCCGGCAGCCATAAATAAAATGTGGTCTGTCTTTACTGCACCATGTTTTGTCATGACTGTTGAGCCTTCAACTATTGGCAATATGTCACGTTGAACCCCTTCCCGTGATACTTCCGGTCCAGACCCAGATTCTCGTCCGGCAATTTTGTCAATCTCATCCAGGAATACTATCCCATCTTCTTCTACCTTATCAATAGCTTCAGCACTTACCTCATCCATATCAATTAATTTCTGGGCTTCCTCCTGTTTTAATATTTCCCGGGCATCTTTGATTTTAACTTTTCTCTTTTTCTTCTTATTTGGCAGAAAGCTTCCAAACATATCCTGGAAGTTTACTCCCATTTCTTCCACACCAGCCCCTGAAAAAATCTCCAGCATCTGGGGTGATTTTGCTTCTACTTCAATCTCAATCACCTGCTCATCAAGCTGTCCTTCCTTGATTCTTTCTCTTAGCCTCTTTCTGCGCTGTTTTATTCTGGCATAATTTTCATCTTCATTTTCTTCATCTTTATCATCATCCCCACTAAATAAAAATTGAAATGGGTTTTTGCTCTTTTTTCCAGGGAGCGGCAAAATAAAATCTACCAGTCTTTCTTCAGCCATTTCATAAGCCCGGTGTTCTACTTCCTCCATTCTTCCATGTTTTACCATCCTGATAGCTGTTTCAACTAGATCCCTGACCATCGATTCAACATCCCTGCCAACATAACCTACTTCAGTAAATTTGGTAACTTCTACTTTAATAAAAGGGGCATTAGCAATTCGGGCTAACCTTCTTGCAATTTCAGTTTTACCCACCCCTGTAGGACCTATCATTAAAATGTTCTTGGGAATAATCTCTTCCCTTAATTCTTCATCTATTTGTTTTCTTCGGTAACGGTTGCGTAGAGCAATGGCTACCGATCTTTTTGCATCTGCCTGCCCGATTATATATTTATCGAGCTCTTCTACTATTTCTCTTGGTGTTAGTTCCCTGTTCATAGTCCTCCTTCCTATATTTCTTCCACAGTTATATGATCATTTGTATATATGCAAATTTCTGAAGCTATCTTTAAAGCTTCATAGGCAATTTCACCAGGTTTTAAGTTACCGGCATGTTTGGATAAAGCCCGGGCAGCCGCCAGTGCATAAGGTCCTCCCGAACCAATGGTAGTAATATTATCATCAGGCTCAATTACATCTCCAGTTCCAGAAATTAACAAAATCTTCTTACTATTAGCAACAATCAGGAGTGCTTCCAATTTTCGCAGGATTTTATCAGTTCTCCACTCTTTAGCCAGTTCTACTGCTGCCCTTTCCAGATTTCCATGAAATTCTTCCAGTTTTATTTCAAACTTTTCAAACAGCGTAAAAGCATCAGCTGAAGTACCAGCAAATCCAGCAATTACCTGATTTTTATATAACCTCCGCACTTTGCGGGCACTATGTTTCATTATTGTTTCACCCATTGTTACCTGACCATCACCGGCCAGAGCAACTTTATCTTCCGTTTTACTCTTAACAGCAATTATCGTCGTTGCCTCTATATCTGAAACTGACAATTTATCCCCTCCGTGTATTTAATTTTCAAATGATTCAAAATTGTTATTTTTTCTATTTTATCACAGTATATTAAAATTTGTCAACTATCTTCAGGAACATACTCATTTTTACATTCCTTATTGATACATTTGTAAAATGTTCCCTTTTTTCTTGTTGTTTTTTCAACCATTAGCCCCTCACACACAGGACATTCTTTCTCTACCGGTTTATTCCAGACCATGAAATCACACTCTGGATAATTACTGCACCCGTAAAAAACACGCCCTTTCTTACTCTTTCTTTTTACCAGTTCACCTTCTTTACATTCAGGACAATTAACACCTGTTTTCTCTACATATGGTTTTGTGTTTTTACATTCAGGAAAACCGGAACAGGCCAGAAATTTGCCGTATCTTCCGTATTTTACAACCATGGGCTTTCCACATTTTTCACATACTTCATCGGACTTTTCTTCAAAATTTACTTCTTTCATATTATTTTCTGCTTTCTCTAATCTTTCTTCAAATGGAAAATAAAAATCAGAGAGTACCTGTTTCCAGTTCTCATCATTTTCTTCAATCTGGTCGAGCCTTTTTTCCATCTGGGCAGTAAACTCTGTATCAGTAACATCAGGAAAATACTCACTTAAAAGATCTGTGACAATAAAGCCAAGTTTAGTTGGTTTTAAATTCTTTTTATCCATTTCCACATAACCGCGAGAAACAATTGTCGATAAAGTAGGAGCATATGTGCTCGGTCTTCCTATGCCTTCTTCTTCCAGTGTTTTAACCAGACTAGCTTCAGTAAAGCGCGGTGGTGGTTTGGTAAAATGCTGTTCAGGTTCCATCTTTTCCAACTCCAGCTTTTCTCCCTGCTCAAGACCGGGTAATTCTTTATGGTCTTCATCATTATTACCGGTAATACGTAAAAATCCAGGGAAAATAACCTGGGATCCTGATACACGGAATAAATACTTATCTCCGGCACTTATATTGACAGTAACAATTTTAAAAATTGCTGGATTCATCTGACTGGCTACAAATCTTTCCCATATTAAATTATATAGTTTATACTGATCTGATGTTAAATGTTTTTTGACCTTGTCAGGAATCCTAAAAACAGAAGTTGGTCTGATTGCTTCATGTGCATCCTGAGCAGAGTCACTCTTTTGATATTTTCTTGCTTTATCCGGTACATATTTAGCTCCAAATTCACCTTTTATATAGTCAATCGCTTCATTCTGGGCCTGATTAGATATTCTGGTACTATCAGTACGAATATAACTTATCAGACCAAGAGTTCCTTCTTTACCCAGATCTATACCTTCATATAACTGCTGGGCAATATACATGGTTTTTTTTGCTGAAAACC
>JADQBU010000069.1 GCA_016278435.1 Halanaerobiales bacterium | reverse complement strand
AATTATCAATGGGCAATTACTCGTCGGGTCAAATACCGGCAAATGTATCTCGATATATTTAATAAAACCTGCGAAATTTTGAATGAATTCGGGGAATACCAGACCATTGAAAAATTCTGCCGGCAGGCAATTGAGATTGATCCTTTTGAGGAAAGAGCGCATTATATATTGATAAAAACCATGTTAAATCGGGGGCATAAAAGAGAAGCCGAGTCTCATTACGATGTTGTTAGAACTCTTTTTGACAAGCAAAAGGAGGAGCTTTTTCCCGAACTAAATAAGATTATAAAGCAAAAACAGAAAGGGCAACATAGTATGCAAGAGGAGGTTAGCCAGGAGGAGATTAGTCAGGAAGAGATTGACCTGGACCAGATTAAAGGTGAATTAAATTTGAATACGTCGGTCAGTGAAATTAGTGCTATTTCGCCTCAGGATTTTCGCAGGCATGCTCAATTTATACAACAAAAGTGTCACCAGGAGGATACTCCACTTTTTCTGGCTTCAATTGCCTTAAAATTTAACAAAAATGAAATATCAAGGTCCCGGAAAAATGAATTCACAGAAGATTTAAAAAGAGTCTTTAAGGATAGTTTACGCAGCGGTGATATTATCTGTCAGTGGACCAGTCAGCAATTTTTAATTTTGTTGCCTTCAGTTAAGGCGAAAAAAGTTCAGACAATCCTGGAGCGGATTAGAAATAGTTTTTATCAGTTAGAAGAGGAGGCAGGTTCGATAATAAATGTTAGATACCGGAAGTTATAACCAATGCTATGGTATAAGTTAAATATTTGCAATAGTGAACAATTTGCTAATTGAACTACCGGGTTTTTTGTTATATTTCCTGAAGTTATTAGAAATCAGAAAAATAAATATGTAATTTATTTGACACAGGGGCTGTAATGCCTCTTTTTTTATTGCTTCATTTTTTTCAGTCATTCGGGAATAAATTTTATGACTGGAATAAAATCGATATAAAATTATAGTCTAAGTAAGAGATGACTAATGACGATAATCTTTATGTTATACTTTATTGCAGTAAAGAAAATAAAGAAGAATGATTATCGTCAAGGAGGGAAAATAATGGGTAAAGTATCAAGAGAGTTAGTTGAAAAGGCGGGTATTGATGTAAATGAGCTTCTGGAATTGCTTATAAACAATGCTTCTGCAGAATTGACAACCTTTTACTTTTTTCAGGAGCGCGATATAAGTAATAATGGATTACCTTTACTTTCATTGTAATGAATCCGTTTATCAATTATATTACCGTGACTGAAATAAGAATGATATAAAATTACCAGTAAAGCAAGAGATGACCAATGAATAAAATTATATGCTATACTATATTTACTGTAAAAAGTCTATTTGTTTAAGTAATTGGTACAAGCCCATTCAATTATGATTATCAATTAATAATCACAGGGAGGGGGGTGTTTTGATGGTTATGAAAAATAAATTATTAGAGGATATTGAGAAACTCCAGCAAAAATTAAACAGATCAATAAATAAAACGGGTGAAGTTGACCATCAAGTTATTACAATCAGCCAGAAGTTAGATGTTTTATTGAATAAGTATGAAAACATATCAGTTAATTAAAAATAAAAGAAAATGATATAAGTAATATATCAGTTTTATCTGCATTAATCAAAACATTAACCAAACTAGTGGAATTTGACTTTTATATTTTAAGTTTGGATAATGACATACTTAAAATATATTAAAGAAAAAGGAAGGAAGGTTTTATAATGAAAAAAGGATTAATTTTGTTGGGAATGGTATTGTTTATAGGTCTGGTTTTGATTGGATGTGGAAATGGGGTGAACGATGTAGTTGAAGAATCTTATGAAGTAACTATGATAGGAGTAAGTGGAGCAGAGACTATTAATATTCCGGAAACTGGTGCTGGTCCAGTAACAGTACCATATACAGCAAAAGTGAAAGATCAGTACGGTAATGAAATGACTGATGAAGGAGTAACCTGGAGTGTTGAGGATGTTGAGGGAAATGATGTAAGTAATAATTTCGTTACCATAGACACTAATGGAGTAATCTCAGTAACCAGTGAGGCCACAGCACAGCAAGATTCCTTTACGGTAGTTGCTACATCTGAGACAAATACAGATATTAGTGGACAGCTGATAGTGAGTCTGGAAAGTATCCAACCCGGTGACCCTGTGAACCTGGGTACAGCAGGCGATTATGTAATCCTTTCCTATGCAGGGATTACCAATGAGCCTACTTCAGCTATTACAGGAGATATAGGAGTGAGTCCGATTGATTCTACAGCTATTACCGGATTTTCACTTACAATGGATGCCAGTAATGAATTTGCAACTTCCGCACAGATTACTGGAAATGTATATGCTGCTGATTATGCTGCTCCTACCCCCTCCAAACTTACTACAGCAGTAGGTGATAAAGGCACGGCCTACACTGATGCAGCTGGAAGAGCTGCTGGG
Source organism: Halanaerobiales bacterium (assembly GCA_016278435.1). Lineage (GTDB taxonomy): Bacteria > Bacillota > Halanaerobiia > Halanaerobiales > JADQBU01 > JADQBU01. The sequence goes on along the minus strand of JADQBU010000069.1, from coordinate 2,192 downwards.
CATAATGAACTTGGAAGTGGAGATATTAGTGGTTTAACACTAGCTCCCGGTGTTTACAAGTGGAGTACTGGTGTTTCCATTAATGGTGATGTCACTCTTGATGGTACAGCAACCGATGTCTGGATTTTCCAGATTTCTGGACAATTAACCCAGGCCGCTAATACCAGTATTATTCTTACAGGTGAAGCCCAGGCCCAAAACATTTTTTGGCAGGTGGCAGAAACTGTTTCGATTGGAACTGGAGCCCACTTTGAGGGAATTGTACTGGGCTGGAATGATATTACTCTGGGTACAGGTGCCTCGGTAAATGGACGGCTGTTTTCCCTGAATGAAAATGTTACTTTGCTTCAAAATACAATTACAGAATCTCAGTAAATGCAGTATTTATAAAATCATCGTCAAAGTGAGAGATGACAAATGAAGAAAAAAATCATGTTATACTATGCTTGTATTCAATAAGATTTATGTAGTTGACAATAAGTAATATTTTAAAGGTTTACTTTTTAGGGGGCCCCCTTGCTCCTTTCTTTGTATTTCTTATTCCGATTGATGATTCGATTCACTATGTAGAACCAATCAATTTACAGGCTGAAACCAGTGAATCACCGGAGATGAAGCGGATTGTTATTTCCTATAATGATAAACTGGTAATGGCGGAAACACTGGATCAGGCCCTGGTTCAAATTTTCGGTGGACAACCGGTTGAGAAGGTAAAAGAACAGGTTCAGGAAAACGTCACTTCGACAGATGGAAATCGATATAAAAAATTAATACAGGAAAGAATATACTCGAACAATTAAGAGATATGATTAGCAAAGAAAGCATAGAAAAAATTTAATATTTTCCGGGCACTAAAAAAAAAAGGAGGTGACTGGTGTAATATGATAGAATTAGTTGGCGTTATTGTTGTTATCTGGGTATTGGTCACATATTTGAGCAATGCGACTCCTTGATGAAAGAGTATTGGTCAGATATATAATTAAATGAAAGGGAAATACCTTTTTAGTATTTCCCTTTCTGAATTTTAATTTAATAAAGGAAGAAACACTTGATAGGAGGTGTTAAACAAATGATTACCTCAAGGATGAAAACTTCTATTATTATGGGATCTTTATTAGGTATTGTTTGCATAATTGGAGTAGTATATAGATTTGGATATAGAGGAAATTATATTTTTTTGCTGGGTATGTGGTATAATCGCTTATTAATGGGATTTGTAATAGGACTGGTAGATGACAAAAAAAGAATAATGGTTATATTAAGAGGGGCAACTTTAGGGTTAATAATATCTTTAGCATTTTTTATATCAACAGAATTTCGTGATCCAGTTGGCTTTGCTGTCGGCATTGGTTATGGAATAATAATTGATTATGCGGCCACCAATTATAGTTATATAGTTTTAAAAATAAGCCAGAAATTTACAAATAAATTAAATTCATAGATACTATCAATTGAAGCTATAATAATTTATACCCTTCATATAGTCCCAATCATACGGGAATTTTAACCGGAATCCATCTTCCTATAATGTTATGGTTAGTCATTAGTCACTGGAGTGGCTTATATGGGCGAAAAGTGGAGATCTAATAAGGGGAGAATGGATTTTATTCGTTTAATATTTTGATTCTTCTCCCAAACCGTTGGTTAAATTTTAGGTTTTTCCAGGAAACGCCTGTTTAATTTTTAAGGCAAAATACCTGTTATCAGGGAATATGTTTAATGACTGGGATAAAACCGATATAAAATCATCGTCAAAGTAAGAGATGACTAATGAAAGAAAAAATTATGTTATACTATGCTTGTATTCAATAAGATTTATGTGGTTGACAATACAGTAATATTTTAAAGGTTTACTTTTTAGGGGGGCCCCCTTGCCCCTTTTTTAAATATCTAGGAAATTATACATTTATGATTTTTGTGGATAAACCAATTTCCGATATCAACAAATTTACATTACACGGTTTTATAATGGCGAAGCCAATTTGTTCTATTTCTGGGTACACAGATGATGCTGGAAAAGCTGCTAATTTTGATAAGATACAGTCTGGATTATTCAAATATCTGGAGGAATTACTCAGGCTGCTGGTACCAGTATTAATCTTATAAACGAAACCCAGGCCAGGAACATCTTCTGGCAGGCAACGGACAACGTTTCGATAGGTACAGTTGCACACTTGGCGGGTAGTGGTTAT
>JADQBU010000385.1 GCA_016278435.1 Halanaerobiales bacterium | reverse complement strand
ACATATTTAATTAATAAATTTTTATTATTAAATTTCACAGGTACTTCCCCCGTACAGAAAGTATACTTTATTTTTAGACAGAGTAAAAGGACAAATGTCTTAATTAGATATATTTATTTCAATTTATTTGCAAATCTCTATCGAAAATCCTTACTATCCAGATAGCTGAGATAATAACAAACATACTAACAAATGCGGCTGTAAGTCCATCACCCTGGTCTGAAGAAACGATAAAATTATATGTTGCGTGCCATAAAGCTGTCGGAACTACACTCCATGCAGCATTCCGGGTAATCCAGGCCAGTAAAATAGAACCGAAAATTAAACTGACTGCCCAGCCAAATACACCAAATCCCATCGACATAAAACTACTATAATAAAAAAACATGGGAAAATGCCATAACATCCAGACAAATGATACCATTACCGCTGCATTTAAAGTGGGTCTGTTTTTGCTTAACAGGGGTAACAGATAACCCCTCCACCCTGTTTCCTCACCGAATCCATATGTTATTAACCAGAATAACCATATCAAGAAAATATTTTCAAAATGTATATTTGATGAATGAACGATTAGACTCCAGTTAATAGCACTTCCATCGTTAATCAATATAATTATCATAACTGCCAGTAACAATAATAAAAAGGGAGAAACTATTCCTATAAAAAACCAGTACCATCTAATTTTAAAATTAAAAACCCGTCTGATAAATTTTTTTAAGCCATTTCTCCCTGTAAAAATATATGAAGTAATTAATGCACCAGCAAGTGGTCCAAAAGCACCGGCAAAATGCTGGTATCTAAATACTGGTAAATTCATTCCTAATTGTTTATTAAGTACCATTGGCAGCCAGATAATCCAGGAAAAAAGATAAGATGTCAGAATATAAGATAATATTTTTTTATTCTGCATATAACTTCTCCTCCTTTCCCAAAAATAATCAACTGTCTGCCACTGATGAAAATTTTCAGATACTATAATTATCTGGTAATAATATTTTTCTTCCTAATTATATATTATACCTATTCCTTTATTCCCGCAATATCTTTTTCATAATAACCTTTTTTATTTTATAAAGTCTAAACAAATTCATTGAGCCTTACCAAGTCTAATAAGTTTCCAACCTACAGCGATAAACCAGATTGCGAAGGGCAGCCACCACCAGAAATAACCGAGTCCTATAACAGGCTGGAGTGCAAGGGCAATAAAAGCTGAAATAGATGCCATTATGCCCAGATAGCCAATGTATTTATGAAAAACTCCCTTCAGCATAACCAGAGAAAGAATCAAAATACCCACCGCAAACAGACCTTCATAAATGGGATTAAATGCATTATTCTGTGCTATCAAAGCCTCAGCAAATTGCTGATATTCCACCTGCTTTATATAGACCTTTCCATGATGGATCTGGTCCAATAATTCGTTCCGACTGTTCTGCGTTCATGTTTTTTATTTCTTTCATTAATTTTTCTCCTCGTTTATTAACTAACGTTTGTTAATGTTGATGACAAAAATTTTCCCCTGTTTTCTACCAGGGTAATTTTATTGCACTTATATAACATAAAACGTACCTACGCTATCTATTGTTCCATTTCCAAATTGTATTGCCGCTTTCGGACACCACTGCAGACAGGCAAAGCATTGTTCACAATGATGCTGCCAGATTGGTCTACTATTTACCATTTTAATGTTGTTTACAGTGCACTCACTTTTTTAATAATTTTATGAAAAACTCAATATGCTTTCTTATTCTCTCCATAGTTCCACTCGTATCCTCATTCCAGACCTCATGTAAAATGTATTCATCCAGAAGCCCTTTGAGGGTATAGTAATATTCTGCAGTTATCACTTCAACATCAAATTCTTTTATATCTCCATTATCCATCATCTTCTTTAATATTTTTTCAGTATACCCTTTACGTAAATGGTATACATTAATTTTTTCTATTTCATAGGCTTGTTCATTAGTATAGCTTTCCATCATAACAATTTGTAATATAGTATAAAATAAAGGACTATTGGTTATGTAGCTGAACTTCTTCATATTCTCTTCAAAAAAATATCTGATATCACCCTTTTTTACAATCATTTCTATCTCCTCATTGGAAAATATCACTCTTTCCCTCATTTCCGCAAAATAATCAAGTATTTTTTTGAATAATTCTTCTTTACTGCTGTAATGATTATAAAAAGCACTCCCTTTAATATTTAAAGTATGACATATTTCTCTAATACCCACATTTGCATAACCCTTATTTGAAAAAAGATAGACAGCGCTATAAAAAAGTCCCTCTTTGGTCGAAGATGTCTCCTCAATCTTTTTTTGAAAATAAGCTTTTTTATCCATATCTTCTCCTTTCTTAATAAATTTTTATTATATTAACTAACGTTTGTTAATATAATAATCTATTTTTAACCCTTTGTCAAGAACTTTTTGCATAATTTCAATAAATTTTAATCTGAATCTTATTAATCAGTATTTCTTATAATTGCCATCAACACTTCCACTATTTCCGGATCAAATTGAATACCTTTTAGATCAGTAATTATCTGTATGGCTTCATCTTTTGTTTTTTTCGGGGAATATATACACTTTGAAATCATAACATGATAGGCACTGGCTAAAGAAACTACTCTGGCCATCAGAGGTATATTTTTTTCTTTGAGCCCTTCAGGATAGCCACTTCCATCCCACCATTCATGATGGTAATTGGCAATGTCTACTATATTTCCTTCATAACCAGCTTTCCCTAATAAATTTGACCCTATTTGGGGATGAGTCTGGATAATATCTCTCTCATCTTTATCCAGTTCACCGGGTTTATTTAAAACATCATCATGAATTAAAAGCTTACCTACATCGTGTAGTAAAGCCCCCTTTTTTAATGTTTCAAGGTCCTTTTCATTCATCCCCAGATCTTTACCAATTTCAACAGAAAGATCAGCAACAATTCTATTATGGTGTGAATTGTATAGGTCATACAATTCAAGTATTTCCACCACAAGATTTATGCATTTGTTCACTTTTTTCCTCCTTTAACCGGTGGAATAAAATCATATTTTAAAAGATTTTTAATCTCCTTCATATCTGGCTCCATCATACTCTCCTCAATCTTGCCTTCATCATTTACTCTCAAATGTATGTGATTTTTTTTATTTTCTATTTTATATTTATCATTTTTACTTTTTATGATAATTGTTCCAATTATTTTTACAGCATAGAAACCTCTTTCAATATTTAATTCTATTGGACTCAACTGACTACCTATTTCTTGTACATAAATATAATTGCCGGCAGAGTAACACCCTCCTTTAATAAAACCTTTCTTTCCCCAGACAATGATATTATTTCCAGCATATATCTCAGAATTGTAACAGCCTCTTTTTATAATAACATCTCCTGACACATTAACCCTGGATTTTTGCATGTAATTAGTATAAACATTTGATTCATTAATTGTATCTTTTTCAATTGTAATCACTTCTTCAATTTCTTCCTTTAAATCAATAAATACATCAACATTTTTCAATTTTAATAATTTTTTATATCCTGTTATCATATTTATTGTTTCTACAAAGATTTCAGACAAGTTTGCTGGTAAATCATCCTGTTCTGAATTAATTTCTTTAATTAAAGGAATTATATCTTTAAACTTTTTATCCACTAGTATTCTGACGATCCTACCAATCTGATAGTTTTCTTCATAATAATCAATTCTGCTTGCAGCCTCTCCTATTATTTCATTTATTGCTTCCAATAAATTTTCAATCTTATAAACCAATTTTTGTAACTTCTTTTTAATATTTCTCTTGACATATAATCCAGCAGTAATATTACAAGCAATAATATTATTTTTTACCAGAACACTACCCAGAGCATCAATTTTGGAATTAGCAATATTACCTTTAACCAGCAAGTTATTTCCAACCTTTACATCAAAATAATCATTAATATTCCCGGTTACTATTAAATCTCCCTCAAATTTCAGGTTTCCTGTTTTTTTATCTATATCACCTTCTAAAATATACTGGGGAAGTATTCTCACAATAGCCTTGTATTTTTTATTAATTATTTTAGGCATACCATTTTTTACTGCAACTACCTTTCTCCCATTTCCCATGATAACCACACCATCACCGGCCACAATATTTATATCATTAACGGGTGGAGCTTTACTAATTTTTCCATAAACATCCTTACCGTTTTTACCGGGTACAGGATATTTTTTCTCTGCTATTATTTCTCCTTTAGCAAATGAGTCAATATAATTAAATGCCTGTTCCATTTCTTTTTTGCTTATCTTTACCGGAACCAGCCTTGCATTTTTCCCTTTCTGGGCAGGAGTACCTCTGGCGATTAATATCCTTTTACCCTCTCTGGTTTTAGTTAATTCCAAAACTGCATCCTCAATGATTCCATTTATTATATTTTTTTGTCGTAAATAACCCATAATCTCTTGACTGGAAATTTCCGGGTATTCTTCTTTGATTATCTTGCCTTTTATTACAACCTGATTAGAAGGAGGGGAATCAATTATCTCGACTTCAGTAGAAGGAGTAATTTTTAAACCAAGATATGCTTCCAGTTTATCTTTAGAGACATCTAATTGAAAATCCTTGCTGGCATGGGTTTCTATTTTTTCCAGTATTATA
>JADQBU010000242.1 GCA_016278435.1 Halanaerobiales bacterium | reverse complement strand
ATTGTATATATTTAAAACTCCCCCAACACAGCCCTGAGGGCAGGCAGCCATTTCAAAATACTTTACCCCTTTAATATTATTTCTTGAAATTTCATCCAGTGCTTTCTTCACTTCCGGGATCCCGCTTATAGACAGGGTGTTTTCTGCCAGAAAATCACTTAGAATTTCTTCTTCACCACCGGTTTGACCCCAGTTAATTCCCCGATAAGGAAAATATTTATCTGTAAATTTTGTCTCTTCGATATCATTGATAATGTCAAGAACTTTATCATAAATCTCACGGGCTGCAATTGCTCCATTAAGATAACTTTTTTCCATGCCCAGGGGGTTATTGACAGTTGTTAATTTAGCCGGACAGGGGGTTATTAGAAAAATACCAATATCTTTATCAGCGGCCTCTTCCCTTAACTTTTCTCTCATCCTACAGGCTAGTAATTCAACAGGAGTTTTAAAGGGAATAAGATGTTCTAGTAACTCTTGATAGAGAATCTTAATCAAACGAACCACAACCGGACAGGAAGAAGATATATAATAACCTCTATTTTGTTGAAGAAAGTTAGCTGTTTTCCAGGATATAGCCTCTGCGGCAATAGCTATATCACCAATCTCCTTAAAACCAAGGCGGTATAATGATGCCCTTATTTTTTCTGGTTCAATATTACCTGTAAACTGCCCGTAAAAACTGGGAGGAATAAGGGCAACAGGATAATTATAATTCTTTATATCTGTAAGACTTGCTGTTTCTGTGTATTTTGCATGATACTGACAGGTACGTATACATTCGGCACAATCTATACATAAATCTTCTTTGATAGTTGCCTTTCCCTGGTGTACCCTGATGGCTTTAGTAGGACATCTTTTTACACAGTTTGTACAGCCTTCACATTTTTCTTCTTTTAGAAAGACCGAATGTTTCTGAACCATATCGGTATTCACCTTTCTATTTTAATTTTAGCCTCAATTGTGGTTCCTTTGCCTGACTCTGTTTTAATATTAAGCTTATCAGAATAACTTTGCACATTGTTAAGACCCATTCCAGCACCAAAACCTAGCTTACGTATTTCATCAGAAGCAGTTGAGTAACCAGGTTGAAAGGCCTTTTTAAGGTCTTTAATACCAGGTCCTTTATCTTTTACTATTACTGTTATCTCTTCCCGTTTAATACTTACTTCTATAAATCCTCCTTCGGAATGAATTATTACATTCATTTCAAGTTCATATGTTATAATTGAGGTTCGTCTTATTAACTTGGAGTTCAAGCCGAGTTTCCTGAGAATATCCTTCAGTTTGCTGGAAGCTTCCCCTGCCCTCTGGAAATTTCTTTTTTCAATATTTTCAGCAAGCAAAATTTTACCCTTCATCTTTATATTCCTTCCATTTTTTCTGGTCTTAATCCATTCTCATACAAGAGGCCACAGGCTTCAAAAAGGGACTTCGCGGTATAGAATATATTTATATTTTTCTCTCTTGCCAGTTCAATAGTTTCATGAGGAGGTTTTTTGCCCCGAACAAATATTATTGCTTCAATATCTATCATTTCGGCTGTACGGATAACCTGAGGATTTGTAAGACCGGTTAAAAGCAAAGTTTTCTGCTGTGAAAAAACCAACACATCACTCATTAAATCAGCACCACAAACAGTATAGACTTCAAGGTCATCATCAATATTTACTAAAGGTCTTGCTTTAAGAATATTAACTACTCTACTTAATTTCACCACATCAGTTTCCTCCACATCTGGCGAGAACAAAATTATTTAAAACTTGCTTACATAGACTAAATAATAACTACTTGACCACCTCTCCCTTTATTATAACATTTTCTATTTTAGAATCTATAGCTAAAGGGTGACCGTCAAATATTACCAGGTCGGCATCTTTACCAACTTTAATACTTCCAACCCGGTCTGCTATTCCCAGGATTTCAGCAGAATTAATGGTAATCGCCTTCAGGGCTTCTTCTGAATCCATACCAGACTTTACAGCCAGAGCAGCATATACCGGTAGATTATAAGTGGGAATGACCGGGTGATCACTCATCAGTGCCACCTTGACCCCGGCCTCAGCCAGAATACCGGCAGTTTTAAAGTCCAGTTCTTTTAATTCCACTTTGGTCCGCCCGGTCAGGGAAGGACCGACAATGGCTGGAACTCCAGCACTGGCAATCTGACCTGCAATTTTATGCCCTTCTGTACAGTGTTCAAGAGTAATTTTTATATCAAATTCCCCGGCTATCCGGAGGGCAGTTATTATATCATCTGCCCGGTGGGCATGTACCTTTAAAGGAATTTCTCCTGTCAAAACTCTCAGCAGGCTTTCCAGTTTTATGTCCCGCTTGAATGGTTTCTCATCTTCTTTAGCCTTCTCTTTTTCTTGCCTGTAGTCCTGGGTCTTCATAAATATCTCCCGTAAAAGACCGGCTACAGCCATCCTTGTCATCGGACTTTTTTTCTGATCAGCATAGACCCTTTTCGGGTTCTCACCGAATGCAGCCTTGATTCCGGCCGGATTCTTCAGCACCATCTCATCAACTACATCTCCCCTGGTTCTAATAACAATACTTTCCCCACCAAGGACATTGGCACTACCAGGTCCGGTCATGACTGTAGTTATTCCATTACGGTATGCCTCCTTTAATCCATCATCTTCTGGGTTTATAGCATCAATCGCCCTTAAGTGAGGTGTCAAGGGGTCAGTATATTCATTATAATCCCGGCCTTCCCAGCCCAGTCCATCTTCCCCGATTCCCAGATGGGTATGGGCATCTATCATACCCGGAAATACAATCTTACCAGCGGCATCTATTCTTTTAATATTTTCTGGAATATTAATATCAGTACCGATTTCCTTTATCCTACCAGCCTCAATTAATATTGACCCTCTCTCGATTATCTTTTTCTCCATTGTAAATATCCTGGCATTTATAATAGCTAACATATCATTCCTCCCTTCCCAGTACAGGTACCATCTTGCCCACATTATGCTCTAAGTTATTTAAAACAAGTGGGTAATGATATTTAGCCAGGGCTTCTTTTTCCTCTTTATCTAAAATTTCCAGTTTAGAAAGAATTTCAATAATAGCCGGAGGAACAGCCCGGTTATTACCATCCCGCACTTTAATCGCCAGTCCCAGTTTGCCGTGGACACCGATGCAGAATACCCCTTCTGCTCCTGATTTAGCGACAAGTTTATTACCTGTAACTTCCATAAGTTCAGTATTAAATCTATCTTCACCGGCTACCAGTAATGGATTGTTTTCCATACAACTGGTAATTTTATCAGCAGCTTCCTGGTATTTTCCATCCATTGTTTTCGGATTGGACAGATGGGCATAGGCAAGAGCCATATTCCGTAACGGAAGTCCAAAAACAGGAACACCACAGCCGTCCTCTCCAAGGTAAATCTCATCTTCTGGATACTCAGTAATCTCACTTATAATCCCTTTTATCATTCTTTGAACCGGATGTTCAGGATTTAAGTAATCCCCGGATGACCAGCCATAATACTGACATAAGGTCAGCAAACCACTGTGTTTACCCGAACAGTTATTATGTACAGCCTCAGGTTTTAAGCCCTGCTGCCTGATTGAACTGGCAGTAGGTCTATGAAGAGGGGAATGAATACCACATTTCAGAGAAGAGGTATCTAAATCAATTTTTTTTAGTATGCTTTTTACTGTTTCAGTATGTACATCCTGACCACTGTGAGAAGCAGTGATTATTGCCACTTCACAATCAGTAAAGCCGTATTTTTCAGCAGCTCCGGAATAAATAATCGGTAAAGCCTGAAATGGCTTAGCGGCTGACCGCCAGAAAGTGATTATCTCACCGGCAAAATTATTATAGACATTGTTCCCATAGATATCTACAACTGCTATGTCTATATAATGTTTACTTTCTATCAAGTCATTACGGTAAACATTGACTACAAGATCCGGCATATAAATTCTCCTTTCAGCTAACTATACACAAAAAAATAAGACTCTTCAGTTTCCCAAAGAATCTTTTATCAAAGTTCTATTAGACCAAGACTTATCTCGATTGCCTCATTAACATCTTCCAGAATGTTATCACTTAAGTGTGTAACCTGCCTCTTTAGTCTTTTCTTATCGATGGTTCTAATCTGTTCAAGTAGGATTACTGAATCACGTTTAAGATTACTATTGTCTGTAGATATTTCAACATGGGTGGGCAATTTGGCCTTTTCAATTTTGGAGGTGATAGCAGCAACAATAACAGTAGGGCTATACTTGTTTCCAATATCATTCTGTATAACCAGAACCGGCCTTACTCCCCCCTGTTCAGATCCAATAACAGGGTTTAAATCGGCGTAATATACGTCTCCTCGCATTACATCCACATCATTCACACTCCGCTAAACTTTCTTCATAATAAAATATCGTCTGGCAATCACATCTAAGACCTTCATCTGCCAGTTCCAGGTTTATACTGCTCATTTCAATATAGCCATCCCGCAGCTGTTCTCTAATTTCCTGTCTTCTTTTTTCCTGCAGGTATAATTTCATGGCTTCTCTGATAAAGTCACTCCGGTTCCCACTGCCTTTTTTGACAAAACCATCAATTTCTTCCAAGAGTTGATGAGGCAAGCTTACCATTACTTTCTTTACATTCCCCAAATCAGGCACCCCCAGAAATACATAAAC
>JADQBU010000299.1 GCA_016278435.1 Halanaerobiales bacterium | reverse complement strand
TTATAGTAACAGCGTATAAAACAGTTTTTTAAAAGCGAATTATTAACATTTTAGAGTGATGATGCATATATTAATTGAACAAGGAAAGGAGGTATAATTTTGACTGAAGCTCAAGGTGGTTACGGTGGTTACGATGGATTAATGAGTGGACCATTTATCATATTCTTAATTCTGATCCTTCTGGTACTAAGTGGAGGATTTGCTGGAGGATATGAAAAATATTAATAAGGCTCCTGATAAACTTCAATAGGTGTACAATAAATAGTATTGATGAAAGGTTGTTGATGTTAACATCAACAACCTTATTTTTTTAATACTATAAAAAGACAAAATGACAATTAACATTTTAAAATATAAATGCATATATTAAATTGAATAATGAAAGGAGGTATACTCTTGGGCAAATCACAAGGTTATGGAGGATATGATGGATTAATGAGTGGACCATTTATCATTTTCTTAATTCTGATCCTTCTGGTGTTAAGTGGTGGATTCTACGGAGGATATGAAAAATATTAATTAAGTTGCTTAATTAATTGTAATATGTGTATAATAAAAAATCTGGATAAGGTTGTTGATAAAATTATCAACAACCTTTTTTACTTATATAAAGAACAAATAATTGATAATTAACATTTTCAAATATAAATGCATATATTAAATTGAGAAATGAAAGGAGGAATAAGATTGGCTAAATCTCAGGGTTATGAAGGTTTAATGAATGGCCCGTTTATCATATTTTTAATTCTTATCCTCTTGCTACTAAGTTCTTTCACTTGGTGAGCTAATATTGGAACTACATTCTCTTAAATAAATTCAACAGGAGGTGACATAAATGGGTAACTATGGATGTGAAGGTGGTTATAATCAAGGTCCATTTATCATTTTTCTGGTTTTGATCCTTCTAGTACTGGGTTCTTTTAGTGGGGGAGGATGCTACTAAAAAAATATATATAAATTGTGACTTTTAAATAAGACAGGGCTGTTGATATCTTCTTTATCAACAGCCCTGTTACTGTAAACCTTGATTTTATCTAGAATTAACATTTTAAAATATTATTGCATATATTAAATTGAACGATGAAAGGGGGAATAGTAATGGGTGAATCACAGGGTTATGGTGGTTATGATGGATTAATGAATGGACCATTTATTATTTTCCTGATCTTGATATTACTGATTTTAAGTTCTTTCACTTATTGGAACTAAAATTGTTAAATTAAGATCATAGGAGGAGGTGACACAAATGGGTAACTATGGATGTGAAGGTGGTTACAATCAAGGACCATTTATTATTTTCTTGATTCTTATACTCCTGATATTAAGCTCCTTTAGCTACTGGTACTAAAGTGATCCAATTATTAACTATCTGAATCATAAAACAATATAATAAAAATAATAATTTAAGATTAAGGCTGTTAACTTCCGGTTAACAGCCTCATATTTTTAGATTATCTTAAATTTTAACATTTTGAGAATATATTGCATATATTAAAATGAACAATGAAGGGAGGTAAGATCATGGCTAAATCACAAGGGTATGGTGGTGGATTCATGAATGGGCCTTTTATAATATTCTTAGTTTTAATATTACTTGTACTAAGTTCTTTTAGTTACTGATATAATTATTTTATTTGATAAATTACTAAAGAAAATATAAAAAGTTATTTTATTGAGGAGTTGTCTCAAAATGAGGCAGCTCCTTATTATATGCTTAAATTATAATATTTGATCTATTTTTTATAAAAAAATACTTGACATATATAAAAGAGTATGGTAAATTATATTCAGGAAATGAATAACGTTCATAAAATGAAAGATATTAAAATAAGGAGAGATAGTATATGAAGGCATTGGTTTTAAGCGGTTTAGAGTCCAAAAACGATATATATGCTAAAGTTAAGGATATTCTGGAAGTAGAGATAGGAAACCAGAGTTATGAGATGGACTGGATAGACTTAACTGAAAAAGAAATTGAATATTGTAATGGCTGTAGTCATTGTTCAAATATAAAACCTGGCTTATGTGCAAAAAATGATGATATGCAGGAAATATTTCCATTGATGGCTAATTCGGAGTTCTTGATATTTCTCAGTCCGATAAGTTTTGGAGGATTTAATTCTGAACTCAAAAAAGCTGTTGACCGTTATAGTGCCCTGGGATTGCCGACATATACCATACACCGTGGTGAACTTCATCATCCTCCTCGTTATGAAAATCCTGAATTATTTATGTCAATAGGAATTCTTGAGAAAGAAAACGAGAAATTTCAGGAAACATTTAAATTGGTTTCCAGCAGGATTGCTATCAGTTGTTTTGCAGAAAGAGAAGCAACTGTCTTACTTAAGAAAGAACAGAATCATGATTCTATTCTAACTGAACTAAAAAGAGGTTTATTAGAAATGGGGTTGATTTCATGAATGGAGTAAAAAAGGTGATTGCTTTAACTGGTAGTACCCGGGGGTTAAAGACAGCTTCAGATTCAATGATTAATTATCTCGCCGAAAAATTAGAAGGTGAAAATATAAATCTCAAGAAGTTCCGGGCATACCAGGTTTTCAAAGAGGAGAAACAGATAGAATCAATATTGGGAGAATTAGAGGATAGCGAATTAATCTTAATCTGTTCACCCGTTTATGTCCATTCGTTACCTTATCCTCTAATAAGTTTAATGGAACAGATGGCGGAGAAGACTGGCCGTGAATTCTGGAAAGGGAAGAAGATGGTGGCGATTATCCATAATGGATATCCTGAAGATATTCAAAGGAAGGCAGCAATAACTATCTGTGAAAATTTTGCTCATGAGATGGGGATGGAGTGGCTTGGTGGTATTGGATTTGGTGGAAGCCCCATAATTGACGGTAGACCGTTGGAAGAAGTAGGTGGATTTACAAAGTGGATGAGAAAGGCTTTAGATGATATTAGTAAATCCATCAAAACAGGAAAGGGAATATCAGAAGAAGCCAGAAGATGTGAGAAGAAACATTTTCCGTCCATACCCCTCTGGATTTTAAAGATTATGCTAAATTTAAGACTTAAAAGTAATGCCCGTAAAAATGAAATTGATCTTTACGCAAGGCCTTATGTAAAAGACAGGGAGGAATTTTAAATGAAAAAATTAATTAAAGTGGTTCTAATGATTCTGGTTATAATTATTTTGCTGGGAGGAGGTTTTATGTTCTATCTCAGCCGGGGACTGGAAGCAGGATCTCAGCTGGAGATAAATAATATAGATTCGATAGTACTGACTGATGGAGTATACAGGGGGAAATACAGTGGTGGCAGGTGGAGTAATGAAGTTGAAGTAGTAATTAAAGATCAGGGAATTAGCCAGATAAACTTAATAAAAGATGTTACATTTTCAAAGCCAGAAGTAACTGATGAACTTTTTGCCAGGGTAATTGATAAGCAGAGTCTTGACGTTGATATAGTTGGTGGGGCCAGTGTTACCAGCAAGGCTTACTTGAAAGCAATTGAACGGGCTTTAAGTAAATAAATTTCTTGTAAATACAATATTTAATATTATAGATAAGGGGTTATTGTAGTGAATAAAAAGAAAATTCAGGAACAGAGGAAGCGAGGATATTTTATTGAATCAGCCAAAAACATAATTAGAGAGTCCGGTGTAGGTAATTTGACAGTAAAAAAGGTGGCTGATATGGCCGGCTTTGCACCGGGAACTTTATATAATTATTTTTCAGACTTAAATGCTTTACTGGCTTACTGTGCAGCAGATTTCTGGGAGGAGTGTAAAGAGCATGTACTCTCAGCAACTGAAAGTACTGACCAAATTAAAGAAAAAATTATTGGATCCTGCCGGGCTTATGTGGAATATTTTTTTGATAATCCCAACGTGTTTAAATTAATGTTTCTGGAGGAATTCGGGGAAATACCAGCAGAAATCAGTGAGAAGGTCTATAATCCGGAAGTTATTTCGTTAATAAGTAGTTATCTACAGAAGGGGGCAGAAGAGGGTTTGATTCCTGCTGACAGGTTAGACAAAACAGGAAATATAATAGCTAACTTCATTCATGGAATATTATTGTTTTATATTATGGATAGAGCGAGTGAAACAAGAGAGGAAATGGAAAATATATTAAAGGAAAATATTAATTATCTACTGGGATTTAGTAAAAAGTAAAAAATCAGATTTTGATTCCACTGATTAAATCATGAAGTTGTTCAAAAAGAAGACCAGCTATAAACCAGGCCGGGGCATAATCGAGCCGGATAAAGCCGTTAATTGAGTAATTACTGCGGCTGTAATCCCAGGGGCAGATCCCCCAGTGTATTTTTTAGAAACCAGCCGGAAAGATACTCTATCATAAAAATTATTATTGTATATACACTTCCTCTTATATATATTGGCCAGTCCCTAATGTAATTATGAATAGGTTCCAATGATAAAGCCAGTCCATATATAGGAAACATCCAGAGATAGGTCCATCCCCTGAGTCTGGTGTCACCTCTTAACATCGACCCCATACCTGTCCAGAAGATTTCAGTACACCAACCGACTAATCCGTAGATTATAAATCTAGTAAGCATATTTGTAGTATTTACTTAATTAACTTAAAATATGATGGTTAGTGTGGTTTAGATAAGAAATTGTTGAAGAGTTTTATCTGTAAAAGCAGGTAGACTAAAGTTGTCCAGACCATCGCTGATAGAA
>JADQBU010000131.1 GCA_016278435.1 Halanaerobiales bacterium | reverse complement strand
TGTCCTGATAGATGTTTTTTGACTTATGCTAAACCTTTTTATGCAATGCTAATGAGAAAAATTATATTATTATTTAGTTGTTGAAGGAAAATATAGAGATAATTACTGGTTACATTTGCAGGTAGATGCAGATAGTACATTAAAAATGCTGGATGATTTTTTGCGGGAGACCTGGTTGGAATGCTGTGGTCATCTTAGTGCTTTTAAAATAAATGGAAATCATTATTCGATAAAACCTATGTCAGATTTAGAGGAATTTAATATGGATTATTTATTAAATGAATTATTGTCCTCTAAAACCCATTTCTCTTATGAATATGACTTTGGTTCTACCACCCAGCTAAAATTAAGGGTTGTTGATATATTTAAAGCCAGGAAAAGAGAGAGGGCAATAAACGTTCTTGCCCGGAATGAAAAACCGACGATAGCATGTAGTTATTGTGGAGAGCCTGCTGTAAAGGTTTGCCCGGAATGTTTATGGCAAAATAAAGGCTGGCTTTGTGAAAAATGTGCTGAAAATCATGATGAGACTGTCTGTTTTGTTGGTAGTGAAATGCTATTACCGGTTGTTAATTCCCCGCGAACAGGAGTATGTGCTTATTCAGGATGAGTTTCAGTATGCTGTAATTCAGCCAGAATGTATGCAAATTTTATAATAAAGAGGAGAGAGAAATTAATTATATTAATTTCAATGGTTGCTAAATTAAAATTATTAATAAGTTAAAACAGGAATAAGTTATATTAAAAAATAAATGAATTAGATTTAGGATTTGAAATAGTTATTAAGGATGACCCGTTTTAGTTATTTAGGGTGATCCTTTTTTTATATATAAATGTTATTATATATTTAACAAATTAAAACAAGAAAGATTGAGGTGAACAAATCAATGAAAAAACTATGGAATTATGTGGGCCGTTTTTCTCTGGTTCATGTCGTGACTTATTCTGTAATTGCATTAGTGTTTTTAACTTTCCAGGAGTCTTTATCTGCTTACGATAGGGTAGCGCTTGATTTTTTTCAGCCCTATAATTGGCCCGGGTTTATGGAAATTTTAAAACAGGCATTTAGAGGTGGTGTTTATGCTCTTATTATCTATCCATTTTATAAGAATATTGTAAGAGATGAGCGTGGCTGGTTAATTTTATTTGCAGCATTGTGGGGGCTTGGTTTTCTGGGATATGTTGAACCGGTTCCGGGTTCTATTGAAGGGTTGATCTATACAAAAACAACATTATCTGAACATTTTGTAGTAATAATAGCAGGTGCGGTTCAGGTTTATTTTTTTATCTATCTGTTTCTCAGCTGGGAGAGGTGGAGTGAAGATAGGAGAAAAATTACTAATTAGGGGTGTAAATAATGAAGAAAAAAATTCGTGGTTATCTAGGCCGCTTTGTGTTACTTCATGTTATTACCTATATTGTATGTGGAATATTTTTTATGGAACTGCATAATTACGGGGAAGCACTGTCTACAATGGAATATTTTAGACTTTACAGTGACCTGGAGACCCCCCTTGTAGCCGCTTCAATTATACCCATGCAGATACTGCGGGGAGGACTCCTGGCACTATTTCTTTATCCATTTCACAGTACCTATATAAAAAAACAACATGGCTGGCTGTTGAAAGATTGGGATGAAGATTTAATTTATTAAGGAAACCTATAAAATGATTATAAAAATTATTCTGCAGGGGAGGTAAAAGTTGTGGGGGATAAAATTTCAGCAGTAATAGTAGATGATCATCCACTTTTTAGGAAAGGAATTAAGTTATTTTTAAAAGATAATAATGAAATTAATCTGGTTAATGAGTTTGCGAATGTAAAAGAAATATTAAAATATCTGGAGAATAAAGGTGACAATATTGATGTCATTATAATGGATCTTCAGATGCCTGAGGTGGACGGGGCGCAGGCCACAAGAGATATCTGCAGTAGGTGGCCAATATATTTCAGAAGTTAGATGTAAATAGTCGTACACAGGCAGCTTTTTATGCCTTGCAAAAGGGGCTGGTCTAACAATGGATAATGAAAGTAAACAGATATCAGAAAGAAATTATAGATACTTAAAAAATGTCTGGGGAGTATGATTATTGGCGGGGGAGCGGTATTTCTATTTTTTGTTTTTTATGCACTGGTGAGGCCTGATTTTTCTTTTAGCTTACAGCAAATAACGGGATTGATTTTAATTTTCTCCCTTATATCAGGTGCTGTTGCAGCGGGTGGTATTTTTCTGGATGAGTTTCTTGTCAGACAGGGTATTACAAATAATAAAATACGGCAGTTAGTTATATTTTTATTATCAATATTTGTTGTGGGTGGTGTTTCTTTTATTGTTTCTCTATATTTTAACTCCTTTGAATTTGAACCACTTTTGCTATTCTGTGGATTGGGGGGTATTGTTGTTGCTGCAGTTGCAATGATAGTTGATTATAATATCTGGAAGATGAGGAAAAAGGTGCTCGCCCTGGAGATGGAGAACAAATATTTAGAGGAAATTGCCGAAAAGGAAAGATTGCTGGAGGAAACAAGAAAAGACCTGATTGTTACTCAGGAAAGAAACAGGATAGCCCGGGATTTACATGATTCTATTTCACAGGGGCTACAGGGAATTAAATACAGTATTCAAACATTACGTCAAAAAATAATAAATATTGATGAACTGGCAGGAACAGAGACTATTATCGAGCATTTAGAAGAAACTACGGGGGAGACATTAAAGGAATTGAGAAATATGGTTTTTGCTCTGAAACCGGTCAACAAAGAAGAAAAAGGTTTATCAAGAGCTTTAAGGATTCACTGTGAATTATTTGCTGAAAGACAGGGGATAAATTTAAATATAAATATAGATGATGTAGAAAAATTGAATCCTGAACAGGAGCTTGCAGTTTATCGTGTTGTTCAGGAATCATTAACTAATGTGCAAAAACACAGCGGTACGGATAATGTCAGTGTTGTTTTAAAAGAATATGATGATAAGGTAAAATTAGTTATTGAAGATGACGGTAAGGGCTTTTCTGTAGACAATGCAAGGGGGAATGGCTTAAATAATATGCGAACCCGCGTCTTTCAAAATAATGGTAAATTTAATATTAGTTCTGAAGAAGGTAAGGGAACGCTTATACAGGCTGAGTTTAATATTATGAACTAACCATTTTTGCCTATGTAAAATATGGCTGGATATTAACAGTATTTATGACCATCATGTCTTTGAAACTGCTTGGACTTATTTTCAACTGGCAGAAAACATCAAGGAAATTTGTTAATTTTATAAAAAATGGAGATTATGGTCTTTTTTCCTTCACAATAAAGGCAATTATACATTGAACACATTATAATTTGCGGTAATACGATATTATGATATAATGTACTTAAGTTCAGGAATATAAGGGTAGATGGATACTTGCAGGCTGAGTAAAAAGTAGGATGTAATTAAATTATGGAGGGAAATTTATGATTATACGAGGAGGGATAATATGGCTAAATTCAATGAAATAGGTCTAATGGATAAAGAAAGTCTATTGGAGATTTTTAGTTATCTCAATGAACGGCTAAAAGAAAATCAATTACAACTTGAGATAACAATATATGGTGGTTCCGTTATGACTATGGTTTATGATAATAGACCTGCTACGAAAGATATAGATTGTGTATTTAGTGAAACCAACTTAAAGATATTGGATAACATATTAAAACTTATCAAGTTTACATTTAATCTTTCAGATGATTGGATAAATGAAGAAATAAAAGAGCCATTAGAATTCCTCTTAAAAGAGGATAAAGAAACTTACAAGGTATATTCGAATTTAAAAATATTAAAACCAAAAGCTGAACAATTACTTGCTATGAAAATACTGGCGGCTAGATCAGAGCCAGCTAAAGATTTTACAGATGCATATATATTGTGTAGAGATTTGAATATTACTACTAAAACAGAGCTTTTAGATATAGTTTCAGATTATATTTCTCTAACACTTTTGGGAGAAAGACAAATAAAATTTATTAAGTATTTAGGAGAGGATTTAGGTTATGATTGGAAATAAATATTTAAAAGATTTATTTGAGCACCTGGATGAAGATACAACTTTAAATCAATTACTGGAATTATTAAAGTCTAGAGATATGAAATTTATAAATAGTCTAGATGAACCAATAGATTTAGATAAATGTACTGATAACGAAATAAAGTTTTTAATCAAAATATCAGCCTTGATAGATTATTATCTGCAATTACATGAGATAGAGATACCTGCCTGGTTACGGGATGAAAGGTTAAAGTTTGAAAAACCCTATTTTCATTCGAAGAGAATAACTGACTTTGAAAAGGTAAAGTTGCAATATATAAACCCTTCTCCATTTAAAGCACGAAATGTTTATTTTGATTTACATGGTATTGAAAGAGTTTAGGTTTAAATGCTGATTAATTTCATTCCCGATCTAACAAAGCCTGAAAAACTTTTTCAGATGTGAGGTAATTATTATAATTGGCAGAAAAATATTAATACTATTGGTGTTATCTATATCACTTTTTATAATTGGATGTACACATGAAGCAACCTGGAATAAATTTACCTGGATTGGATATTCATTTGATAACCAACATTATAATAAAGCAGCAATTTATATCCCATTTAAATTTGATGGATTAAGTGAAAATATTATGTACAATTAGATACAGGA
>JADQBU010000318.1 GCA_016278435.1 Halanaerobiales bacterium | reverse complement strand
AGCTGGGGAATAGTGAGATCAGAAGTATAGTAGAAAGCTCTGTTTATGAATACTTAAGCCTTTATCTAGATACAAATCCTGAAACAGGCAAAAATATTGTGGACAAGGCTTTAAAGGCGATCAGAGCCAGGCAGGCTTCCCGTAAAGCACGGGAATTAACCAGAAGAAAAAGTGCCCTAAAATCAAATTCTCTACCCGGTAAACTGGCCGATTGTGCCAGCAGAAAACCCGAAGAAAGCGAATTATTCCTGGTTGAGGGTGATTCAGCCGGAGGATCAGCTAAACAGGGAAGAAACCGTCATTTTCAGGCAATACTACCTTTAAAGGGTAAAATTATGAACGTGGAGAGAGCAAGGCTTGATAAAATATTAAGTAATACCGAGATTGCTTCCATCATAACCGCTCTGGGGACAGGCATAGGAGAAGATTTTAATATATATAACCTTAGATATGAAAAAATTATTATCATGACCGATGCAGATGTTGATGGTGCTCATATTTCAACCCTGATTTTGACACTATTCTACCGCTATATGCCTGAATTGGTGGAACATGGACATGTATTCCTTGCCCGTCCACCTCTTTACAAGGTTTCCTGGAAAAAAAATCAACGTTATCTATATAGTGACAGAGAACTGGAAGAATTAAAACAGGAATTGAACGGACAATCATTTACTATTCAACGCTATAAAGGCCTGGGTGAGATGAACCCCAGACAGCTCTGGAATACAACAATGAATCCCGAAAACAGAAAACTACAGAGAGTTGAAGTAGATGATGAGATAGAGGCAGATGAAATATTCACTAGATTAATGGGGGCCAATGCCAGCCTGAGAAAAGAATTTATCTTCGAGAACGCTGAGATGGTTACAGAACTTGATATTTAAAAATTGTGTAAGTATTTATCACTAAATAAAAAGTTTATATTCAATTCATCCCGTATTCAATAATTGGTTATACGGAATTTTAAGGAGCAATTCCACGATAAGACCGAACATTTGACGAGAGAGCCTTTACCTTTACCAGGGAGTATCTTGAAGAGCTTGACCAAACAAAGGTGGATGTGAATGGAACTGGAGCAATATTGATGTTTAATATATTAAACCTGGCTATATTAGTCTAAATTTCCTTTTACTCAGACAAAACTTTATACTTATTAACATTAATTATCCCGTACTGATATTAGTACGGGATAATTTTTTAACTTATATTTTAATTATTTTCGTAATCTTAAAATTTTAAAGGTATATTAATTAAGTTGTAGAAATTAGAAATATAATGTAAATAACTAATATAACTAAACAATCAATAAACTGGGATGTGATTATGGTGAATAAATTCATTAAGATATCTTTTGCTTTATTAATAATCCTATTAATGTTATATTTATATAATTTTAATTTCCTGTTTTTCCATTCTTTAGTTGAACTGTTTTCAATAGTCATAGCCTTTAACATTTTTATTATCAGCTGGAATTCACGTAATTTTACAGATAATAAAATGCTGTTAACTCTAGGTATAGCCTATCTATCGGTGGGTTTTATGGATAGTTTGCATCTATTGACCTTTGAGGGAGTGGGTATATTTACTGACATTAATATTGATTTAACTACTAAATTCTGGATTAGTGCTCGTTATCTTGAAAGTTTGTCATTTATATTTGCAGGATTATTTTCCTTAAAAAAAAGAAAAATAAAAGCGAAAGTAATTTTGGCTATTTATATTACAATCACAACTATTTTATTTATTTGTATTGTTAGTTTTAATTTATTTCCAGAATGTTATGTAGAAAGTACAGGACTAACTCCATTTAAGATATACAGTGAGTATTTTATTTGTATAATTTTTGCTTTGGCCGGAATTATATTCTGGTTAAATAGGGTAAAATTCCAGATAGATTTAAAGGTCCTCTACCTTTTTTTAGCCTCAATTATGTTTTCAGTGATTTCGGAAATTTGTTTTACACTGTATAAAGAAATTGAAAGTTACCCTCAATACCTGGGACATATGTTTAAATTAATTTCCTTTTATTTGATATATAAAGCCCTGGTAGAGGAATCTTTGAGAAAACCATATGCAACCTTATTTAAAAATCATAATATTTCACAGAAGAAATTGATAGCTACCGGTAGTATGATATCAACCATGTTTCATGACATAAAAAATCCGCTAACTAACATCAGAGCAATAAGTCAAATTGGAAGTATATCCACAGATTCATGTAAAGATAAAGAATTTTATACAAGAATCATACAACACGTTGATAATATTACCGGTATGATAAATAAAATCAATCATGCAATGGGGTCCAATAATTTACAGGAAGTTGATCCTGCTCTTTCATTAAAAGAGGTCGTAGATGAAGTACAGACAATCTGCAGGAGTAAAAATATTAAGTTAGAAATGGATTCTAATAAATCAGTAAATAAAGTCCTGCTGGAAGAGAATTTATTTAAAAGAGTAATTTATAATATTATAAATAATGCAGTCAGGGTACTAGAAGAGAATAGTCTAATTCAGATAAAACTGGAAGAGATTAAAAATGATATTTTAATAGCAATCAGTGATAATGGACCGGGAATTGCACCGGAATTACAGGATGATATTTTTAAACCCTATACATCAGAGAGTGGAAGTACCGGTTTAGGATTATATATGGTTCATTTTGTGGTAACCCAGATTTTTGGAGGCAAGGTCTGGTTTAAGAGTAAAAAGAGTAAGGGTACAACTTTTTATATTAAATTACCGGCAATAAATAAGCAGGGTTAAGGCTTTCTTTACTTTTGGAAGGCCTTATAGTATAATTTGTTTTAGTATTGTACTACTTTCTGTCCAGATTTTAAGGAGCTGTTAAAATGGGATTCTTTAAAACATTTAGCTGGAATAAACTTTCTCCAGCTCAAATACTGGTACTTGGATATTTTACAGTAATACTTACAGGAACAATCTTATTAATACTTCCTTTTGCTACTACTGATGGACAGGGATTAAACTTAATTAATGCCCTTTTTGAATCCACTTCAGCCACCTGTGTAACTGGATTAATTGTCGTTAATACCAGTTCAGCTTTAACTGTCTTCGGTCAGTTAGTGATTATGATTTTAATCCAGATTGGTGGACTGGGAATTATGAGTATGTCAACTTTGATTGCCTTTATTATCGGTAAGACCGTCAGCTTAAAGGAAAGACTTATTATTCAGGAAGATTTAAATCAATTCAGTATCTCCGGTATGGTTAGATTAATTCAATATGTCCTTGGTTTTACATTTATAATAGAGGGTACCGGAGCCTTAATTTTATTTCTCCGTTTACTCAGTGAATATCCACCATTAAAGGCATTTTACTTTGCGATTTTTCATGCAGTTTCCGCTTTCAATAATGCCGGTTTTGACCTTTTCGGGAATAGCCTGGAAAGTTTTACCGGTGATATTGTTATTAATTTTGTTATAATGGCTTTAATTATTCTGGGTGGTATAGGTTTTGCAGTACTGGTCGATTTCTATAATAAATTCAGTTTTAAAAAAACCAGCTTACAGACCAAGATTGTACTCATTATGACAGCAATCCTGCTAGTAAGTGGCTTTATATTAATTCTTGGTTTTGAATATACTAATCAGGCTACAATGGGTAATCTTCCTTTCGGGCAAAAACTAATGTCAGCCCTCTTCTTATCGGTTACTCCCCGTACTGCAGGTTTCAATACCTTACCAACAGGTGCTTTAAGCAGTTCCACCATGTTTTTAATTATTGTACTGATGTTTATTGGGGCTTCTCCCGGTTCAACCGCTGGTGGAATTAAAACTACTACTTTTGGAGTAATGTTAATTACAGTCTGGAATATGATGACAGGTAAAAATGATATTGAAATCTATAACCGCCAGCTGGAAAAGGACGTTGTTCTCAAGGCAATTTCAATTACTATTCTTTCCCTGGGGCTTGTAGTTTTAGTTACAATAATTTTATCTATAACTGAAGGTATGGAGTTTCTCCATATTTTATTTGAGACTGTTTCTGCTTTCGGAACAGTGGGACTGTCGACCGGAATTACCTCAAATCTTTCTTCCTTTGGCCGGCTTTTAATTACAATCACCATGTTTGCTGGAAGGGTAGGACCACTAACACTTGCTGTAGCCTTCGCAGCCAGAAAACAGCGGGGAATTTATCATTATCCCAAAGAAAAGGTAATGGTCGGTTAATATAATCTACCTCATTCTGGTTATATTAATAGATAATAACCAGTAAATGAGGTGATTTTAATTAGAGTCATATTATCGCCGGGCCGATTTTTGATTTTCGGATATATAATTGTCATCCTTCTGGGTACAATTTTTTTACTTTTACCTATTTCCACAGTACCCGGTCAGGATACAGAAGTAATTGAGGCCCTGTTTACCGCTACTTCCGCAACAGCCGTCACCGGACTTATCGTAGTTAATACTGCCAGCCATTGGTCTGTATTTGGTAAAGTTATTATAATGTTATTGATGCAGATCGGAGGACTGGGATTTATGACAACCACAACCATGTTCTTTCTTTTACTTGGTAAGAGGATTCATCTAAGAGAAAGGTTAATTATCAAAGAAGAATTAAATTACTTAAATCTCTCCGGTGTTATTAGCTTAACCAGATATATAATTTTATTGACATTTGTTCACTAGCTTTGCATAAATAAATTTTCTAAAAGTCAAGCATAATATTTTTTAAA
>JADQBU010000243.1 GCA_016278435.1 Halanaerobiales bacterium | reverse complement strand
TCAATACAACAGAATATCACCCTTTCAAGGGTAATATGAACCTGGAAAAGATGGAAGACTTTATCAAGAAAACTGGAGCAGAAAAAATTGCCTTTATTATCATCACCATAACCTGTAACAGTTCCGGAGGACAGCCGGTTTCCATGGAAAATATCCGGGAAACAAGAAAAATGGCCGACAAATACGGAATCAGGGTCTTTGTGGATGCTGCCCGTTTTGCTGAAAATGCCTACTTTATCAAGACCCGGGAAGATGGCTACAGCGATAAATCAATTAAAGAAATCGTCAAAGAAATGTTCAGTTACGCCGATGGTTTTACCATGAGTGCGAAAAAGGATGCCATAGTCAATATGGGTGGACTTATCGGAATCAAGAACGATGAAGACCTCTATACAGCTGTCCGTTCCCGGGTGGTACCTTTAGAAGGTTTCCCCACCTATGGAGGACTTTCCGGACGCGATATGGAAGCTCTGGCCCGCGGCCTCAGAGAAGGTATTAACTTTGATTATCTGGAATACAGAATTGGTCAGGTTGAATATCTGGGAAATAGACTCCTGGAAGCAGATATACCTATTCAGTTTCCAACCGGCGGCCATGCTGTTTTCGTCGATGCCAGGAAGATGCTGCCCCATATTCCATACCAACAGTTCCCGGCTCAGGTCCTGGGCAATGCCCTCTACCTGGAGTCAGGTGTGCGCGGTGTTGAGATAGGTTCCTTCCTGCTGGGCCGTGGTCCAGACAGCGGTGAACAGTTAGAATCACCCCTGGAACTGCTGCGTCTAACCATTCCGCGTCGTGTCTATACCAATAACCATATGGATGTTGTTGCTGAAGGTCTGATTGCCGTTAAAGAAAAGGCCGGTTCCCTGCAAGGCCTGGAGTTTACCTATGAACCAAAAATACTGAGACACTTTACGGCCAGATTGAAGCCGATTGCTGACTAAAGTTAGCTGGCTGAAGCTATTTGTTGATTTAGGCTGGTTTATACTGGTTACTGATTAAGCAGGTGTCTTCAGGTAATCAGATATCTTACATAATTTATCTGTATAACACCTGCTATAAATTTAATTTAAGTAAGGGAGGAATAATATTAAATGGAACAGAGAGAAACCTTTACGAGTAAGCTTGGATTTGTCCTGGCCAGTATTGGGGCCGCTATCGGCCTCGGTAATATCTGGATGTTTCCCTGGAGGCTTGGTGCATACGGGGGTGCAGCTTTTCTGGTACCCTATTTCTTATTTGTCTTTGGTCTTGTCAGTGCCGGCCTGATGGGAGAATTTGCCTTCGGGCGCAGCCAGCAGAAAGGTGCCATCGGTTCTTTTGAGAATGTCTTTAAGAATAATCCCAGACTGGGTGCGCTGCTGGGAACAGTTCCCGTTATTGGTGTCAGTGGAGTTTTTGTCTTCTATGTCATCGTTGTCGGATGGATTCTGAAATACCTATTTCTGTCCATACTTGGCTCTTTCGGTAGTATTGATATTGCCGCCTATTTTGGAGGCTTTGCCGGTCAACCTGAAAGTATCTTCTGGCATATACTGTCAGTATTAATTACCCTGATAATAATCAGGTCAGGTGTACAGAAAGGAATAGAAAAAACTAATAAATTTATGATTCCCGCTCTGTTCATCCTGCTAATTATCTTACTCTTCAGGTCCTTGACCCTGCCCGGTTCCATGGAAGGTGTTAAATTTATGCTGGTTCCGGACTGGTCCAAACTGGCAGAACCCGTAACCTGGATTATGGCCCTGGGACAGGCATTTTTCACCGTTTCCCTCGGTGGAGCTGCCATGCTGGTATACGGTAGTTACCTGAAAAAGAACGAAGACATCAAGTCTTCTGCCATACAGACTATTACCTTTAACACCCTTGCTTCACTGCTGGCAGCTTTTGTTATTATCCCGGCTGTTTTTGCTTTCGGTCTCGATCCCCAGGCAGGACCACCACTACTCTTTATCACCGTTCCCAACATCTTCAAGATGATGCCCGGTGGTTATATCTTCGGTATCTTATTTTTTCTGAGTGTAGCCTTTGCCGGTATTTCTTCTGCTTTGAATCTGATGGAGGTCCCGGTGGAAGCACTGATGGAGAGATTGGACTGGAGCAGAAAGAAAAGTACTTATGTTGTGGCAATCGTCGGACTTATAATCGGCCTTTTCCTCGATGTCAATATGGGCCGTTTCGGTAAATTTGCTGATTTTGTTACTATCTATCTAATTCCACTGGGTGCTGTTCTGGCTGGATTTGTCTTCTTCTGGATCTATGGAGCAGCTAAGGCCAGAAAAGAAATTAATCAGGGTGCTAAAAAACCACTGGGTAAGTGGTTTGAAGGCTATGCCAAATATGTATTTGTGCTGGTTGCCCTGGCCGTATTAATTCTGGGAATCGTTTACGGCGGAATAGGTTAAAATTAAATTATGGCAATAAAAATAAATAGGAAAAATTTCACTTTAAATGTAGCAAGTAAAAAATAATTAATAAACAGAAAATGGGAGTTGATAGATCATGAATGATCTGGAAAAAATTCACACCGATAAGAGCCCGGCTGCCATTGGCCCCTATTCACAGGCCATTAAACTGGGCAATCTCATCATAACCAGTGGTCAGATTCCTTTTACCGCTGAAGGAAAACCGACAAATAAAAACATTAAAGATCAGACCCGTCAGTCACTGACAAACATCAAAAATATTCTGGAGGAAGCCGGTTCCGGAATGGACCGGGTTGCTAAATGCACGGTTTTTCTGGATAATATGGATGATTTTTCTGATATGAACGAAATCTACCAGGAATTTTTTAGCGAACCCTACCCGGCCCGCAGTGCTGTTGAAGTGGCCAGATTACCAAAGGGTGTTATGATCGAAATCGAGGCCATCGCTACTTTAAAATAAGATCAATTTAAATTGTCAGGCTTCAATATTTTACCTTAATAAAATTAAATAAAGCTGGATATTCTAAGATAATAGAAAGAGATAGAGGGGGTGATTTTTTGACTGTAGGTAAGAAGCTGCATCAGACCCTTGCTTCCCTGAGAGGAGCAAAAGCTGATATGGAAGCATTTGCCATGGAAACACAAAACAAGAATGCACAACAATTATACAGTTCTACTGCCCAGCAGCTGGGACAGGTAGTAGATAGCCTTTCACAGCGTACTAATGAGGTCGAAAGTCAGGAACCTCAGTACAAAGTGAAGCAGAACATGCAGAATAAACAGGGACAGGGTCAATAGAAATAATTAAAAGCCAGTTATAGTATATACTATAACTGGCTCTTTTCTTAAATAACTATCCAGTTTCTTATTTAAAACCCTGCTGGAGAAATTAGAACCTCCCCAAAAATTCTCTATGATACATAACCGAGCCCCTTCAGACGGCGTTTCATCTCCTCATCATCTCCTCCACCACCATCATCTCCTCCATTCCCATTATCATCATCCAGCCCCAGGTCTTCTTTGGAAACATAATCTATAACATGCTCTTCCAGAAAATCGGCTGTGAAAATGGATTCAATAATCTTACCGTCCATACTCTCAAGTACAGGTAAATCCATCCTGTAGAGTACAGTCGGAGCTATATCCATTATATGATAATCTTCAAGTTGACAGTTCTCCTTGATATCAGGTCCCATGGCAAAAAATATACCATTCATACGGTGGTGTCCGGTCTGCCCTCTGGCTTTACTTACAACCCGGTGGGATAAAAACTCATAAGCACCCTTACCGAGAATCTCCATATTATCCGGCAAAAACACAATATCAGGGGCATATTTTATCTTCTTGCCCGAATATAACTCCTCTCCCCGGTAGATCTGACTTGTAATCAGTTCACCAGTAAAGGGGTTTCTCAGTTTCTTCAGTTTTTCAATCAGCTCTTCCCTTACAGTTGCAACATCCTCAGGTTCAATTGCCCCCTGTGGTTCCCTACCTTTGACATTCAGGTAGATATGTCCGATTTCACTGTGGGTATAGGCCAGTGTATTCTCCCAGTCCACATTTTGACTGGATAAAAATAACCATTCCAGCCAGGGATGACTGGCCAGTTCAATAGCAGTCCCCAGCATACCCGCCTTACGCATAATCGGATATATATACTCACCGACAGGATACATCATTTCCTTGGTCATTCCCAGCTTAAAACCGATTCTTTTCAGGATAGTAGGTAAGTTATTTTTTAATTTTATATACCTCTCCTGCAGTAGCCAGGTGTCAATATGGAAATTATGACGGAGGGGACCAAAACCGTGATCTGACATGATAAACAGGGTATCCTCCTCATCCAGCCTTGCACAGAGGTCCCCTACTACTCTATCGATCTCTTGATATACATCGAGGACAGGATTCCATTCCTTTTCTTCATCTTCATAGTAATTCCACATAAAATGTTGTACCTGATCAGATTCCATAAAGTGAACCATCATAAAATCCCAGGATTTACTATCCATCAGATCAGTGGTTACATGTTCCCGGATTTTAATATCATCAATTAATTCCTGGACATAATCTTCCGGTTTATAACCCCTGGTCCATTCTTTAGGTGAAAATTTAAAACCAGGTTCCAGCTTTTTTATATCCTTTATGAGGTCTACTGGATAACTCTGTTTTTGTGCATTTGCCGGAGTTAATAAACCTGAGACAAGAAAACCGTTAACATCTGATATGGGATAGGTTACAGGTACACCGAGTACCCCTAACTTTTTCTCAAATTTACTTAATATCTGCCAGA
>JADQBU010000079.1 GCA_016278435.1 Halanaerobiales bacterium | reverse complement strand
CTTTAAGGGGTGACTGTTTGTGTCGTCTTTCCTTGATAGGAAGAAGTGGTTCTCCCTCAAAATCCATGATTACTGGTCCTGATTCTGTTTTTAATATCTGTTCTAAGTGTAAATCACCATGAATCCGGATAAATTTTCCCAGGTCAGATTTAAATTGATATATTTTTTTAAATTTATTTATCATATTTTTTTCCAGCAAGTCGGAATCTCCCGGTTCTTTAAGTAAATTAGATTGCTTTAATCTGCTGGTAAACTGCAGTACTTTCTTTTTATTATTCTCAAACCACTGGTCAATTTCATTATTTTCTGGTTTCCTGGCTTTAAAGCTGCTTTTATTTATTCCAGCCAGTGCCAGATGTAATTCTGCGATAACCTGACCCGTTTCTCGCATAATCTGGTTATAATCCCTGGATTTCTGGCTGTCCAACAACTTATTTTTCAAAAAATCTCTGGTTACAGACCAGAGACTCCTGCAATTTTGAATGTATTCTTCCATCATACACAAAGTATAATCTTCATCGTCATCCTCATATTTTATATAGCCTATGGTAGCAGGAAATCTACTGAAATCAGTTTCTTCTGTTAAAGCGATTGTTATTTCCAGTTCGGGATTAATACCTGGGAGTAAATTACGATAGGTTTTAACAATAAAGCTACCGTTGATAAGCGTTAAACTATTACTTGTGTCTGCTGTTAGCTGTGAAGTGGAGACTATATTCTGTTTAATCTTTTCAGATAAAATAGAGGCTCTTAACTGTCCACCATTTTTCATCTTTAACTGAGTGATTTGATTTATTTGTTTTTGATAGGCAAGAGAGTGCATTCCCTCATAGACATATACTCTGGAATTATGTAGATTAATCTGCAATAAATTTTTCTCATCAGGTAGAATATTTGCTGCAATTATCAGTGGGAAAAAATATAAAATGTTTTGATTACTGGTATCCTTTAAATTAAAATTGAGAATTATAATAAAAATTATTCTATCATCAGGAATAAATTCCAGAATAGAGTAGTCTTTGATTTCTATTGAAATAATCTCCTTATCTTTATGCTTGAACCAGCGGGATTCAGTAAAAATATCTGGTTTTATTGATTTGATTATTTTTTCCACATTGTTAATAAGTTGATTAAAGGAATGACCAGTCTTTAAGATCAATGTAAATACCCTCCTTGCTGTTGACTTTTATTATAATGGTCTTTAAGTTTAAAGTCAATCAACAGCAGAACAGAGAGGCAGATAAAGAATATAATAACTATTTATCGCCATACTTTTGATAAGCCTCTAGAGCCTGTTCAATGGAAGCACGACATTCGGGATATTTCATAAATTCATTGTGAACCCTGCTGAAAGCATCTCTAAATTCAGGACTTTCATGTAGGAAATGAATAACCACCTCTGAAGCAGTCAAAAACATTTTTAATACTTCCTCATATTCTTCAGGGTCAGAATTTTTGATATTTCTGAGTTTTTTATTGGCCATCGTTGATGAAAATTCTGTTAGCATTTTAGATAACATGGTTATAACCTCCGATTTTATATTTAATCATTATTCTATGTATATCGACAATTATTTATGTAGTTTATTAGTATTCTATGTTATTTAATTTTAACAATTTTTCATTGTAGTTAAGAACAAGGACATGCTTTTCTCTTGTTTTCAAGTAGGGAAATTTTACTGTAATACTTAATTTCCATCCCAGTGGTTGATCTTCGGGAAATTCCCTGATAACGGGCTTTGTAGCAACTGGATAGATCTTTTCATTATTGGCGGTTTCCAACCATATATCACCTATTTTATCTGGATTAAGGTCATCTTTATTCAGATCTGTAAGATAAAGGTGGTAAGAGGTATGACTCTGGTCACCATAGATTACTGAATAGATAATAAAATATTTATTTACTGTGATTCTTTCCAGGTCCAACCGCAAATCATCTTCTTCAACGGTAATGTCAGAGGGTTTAGGAAGGGGTAATTTATAATCACTGGTAACAGGTTGAGTTCTTTCAACCTGGAAAATATAATGGGTGGAATTCACAGTAAAAGTTCTTCCCAGAGAAAATCCAGCAGTCAGTAGAAGTAAAAACAAAATAAAGACATACATAAAAACGTTTTTTCTTTTTAAAAACATTTTCATTACCTCCCTATAATAATATATATTCAATGTTAGATAATAATATTTAATTATTTGTTGAACAATGTTATAATACTATTGTAGATATATGTTAATGTAATTCATAATTAGAAGGGAATGAGTAAAATGGAGATTGCTCTGGTTCCCCTGGTATCACCGGTACATGATGAAGAGATTATTGATGATACTCTGAGAGACTTTATGAAGGAATTAGAAGAATTTAATTTTCAGGAAGTCAGTATTAATCAACTGGATAAATTAGAAAACTATGATTTAACATTAATTTATGTTAAATCTGGCGGCACTGAGAATATTTTTAAGGGTATTTATGAAAAATTACCCGATCCGGTATTTATATTAAGTACAGATTTACATAATTCACTGGCTGCTTCCATGGAGATTTTGAGTTTTATTAAGGACAGACGGGGAGGAGGAGAGATAATACATGGTGCACCAGAAATTGTGAAAAAAAGAATTAGAGAGGTATTATTATTCAGTCTGACCAGAAAAAGACTTAATTCCACCAAAATAGGGGTAATAGGTGAACCCTCAGACTGGTTAATTGGCAGTATGGTAGATTATAACAGGGTGAAAGATATTATGGGATGTGATGTTATATCTATTTCTATACAGGAATTAATTTCACTTTATGAAGAGGTGGATATAAAAAGAGCCCAGAGACTAGCCCATGACTTTGGTAGCAAGGCCAGAAGTTGGGTGGAGAATGATGGAGAGGATATAATTCAGGCCTCCTGTGTCTACCTGGCTTTAAAGAAGATTGTGAACAGGTATAAACTTAATGCAATTACCCTTCGTTGTTTTGACCTGTTAGATAGTCTGGAGACTACTGGGTGTCTGGCTTTATCCTGGCTTAATAATGAAGGAATAATTTCTGGTTGTGAAGGAGATTTACCAACAACAATCAGTATGCTACTTGTATATTATTTAACTGGACAACTTTCCTTTATGTCTAATCCAGTTTCAATTGAACATAACAATAATACTGTGAATTTTGCCCACTGTACTATTGCTACTGATATGATTAAAGAATATACTATCCGTTCCCACTTTGAGTCTGGTATTGGTGCTGCTATTCAGGGGGAACTGGTGGAAGGACCGGTTACCTTATTTAAACTGGGTGGAAAGAAACTGGATAAGTATGTAATAAAAGAAGGAAGAATCCTGGAAAATTTAAATAATTGTGGTTCATGCCGGACCCAGATTAAAGTAAAGATTTTTACAAATCTTGATTACTTCTTAAATAACCCGATTGGTAATCACCACCTGATTATTCCTGGCCAGCATAGTAAGGAGTTATCCAATTATTTTAGATTAAGCAGTAATTACTGGTTTCCTTGTTATTAGTGTCAGTTTAATGAGGGGTGTTATAGCTTTGGATAAACATGTAAGGAAATTTAATACTATTGCTTTTATCTATCAGTGGTTTTTTAGAATACAGATTAAGTTTTATCAGCAAAATGTAAAAACAAATCAGGATAAACTGGAGATAGAAGAAGGGGATAAAATATTGGATCTTGGCTGTGGAACCGGAGCTTTTTCATACACATTCAAGAAATTCAGTTATGATGTTAGTGGAATTGATGCGTCTCCGGCCATGGTTAGAAGAGCCAGAAAAAATGGAGTAGAGGCAATACAGGGTAATGTGCTGAATCGACTTCCTTTTCCTGATAACAGTTTTGATCTGGTTACAGCAGCCTTTGTTGTTCATGGTCTGGATCTGGATGAAAGGATTAAATTTTATCAGGAAGCCCAGAGGTTATCTAGAAATAATGTCTTAATTCATGACTATAACCAGGCAGATTATTTTTTAATTAATATAATTGAAGCAATAGAAGGTGGGAGTTACTTTTCTTTTAAGGAAAATGCTGTTAATGAAATGGAACAGGTTTTTGAGAAAGTTAAAGTTTATGGTATCGGACCCTGGAGCTGTTGGTACATCTGTAGTTAATTAACAAAAAGCTTTGTCAACAATATATATAAAATGCAGGCTGCAATTATTCATTTTTTGTATAAAGAAGGATATTAACATTTTTTGCCTAAGATATAAATTAATAAACAACTATTACAGGGGAAGTGGGAAAATGAACATTGAACAGATAATAGAACTTGACAGAAAAAATATGAGTTTTATTATGGATAGGTTCTCAATACAATTTGATCCCGATCAGAGAAGAAAGAGTATTATGCAGGAAATAGAAGCAGGTGCTAAATTTCATATTGTCAAAAGACATGAAAGAATTGTATCTTATCTGGAATATATGCCCTGTGATGATGATAGTTATAAAGTTTTGTCAATTCAAATTGATCCCATTTACCGTAAGAGTTTTCTGTTAAGGAGTATTCTTAAAGAGGTATATAAAGATTTAAAAGAAAATGAACCTTCCCGTATATACAGTACGGTTCACCGCTGCAATAAACCTTCACTTCTATTACATGCAAAACTTGGATTCAGCAAAACCGGTCAAACTGAGGATAGGATAATGTTTGAAATATCCGGAGAAGAACTGCTGGATAGATTGAGTTTTCTGGGAGATTGAATTCATAAAAATTCTTACGATGCATAATGTAAATATAGAATATAAAAAATTTAATGA
>JADQBU010000101.1 GCA_016278435.1 Halanaerobiales bacterium | reverse complement strand
GTTCTTCTTCAATCTCTACTTCACCTTTGCCTGAAAACAGATTTAAAAAAATTGCATCTATTTCAATGACAAATCTAGTAAAAAAACTGAAGAGTGCATTCTTCAAAAAGGGAATATGAATTCTAAACAGATAAAAATCAAACAGGACATATAACTCCAATTCAAATTCATCATCCCTGTTCTCCCGGCAATAATTGACCCTGATCTCCAGAGGTATCATTAAAATTAAATATATAACTAAAAAAGAGATTAATAAGATAAATACCATACAGAATCACCACTTCTTATTAATCTCCAGAATATGGTTATAATATACTAATTGTTAAATTCAATCTCCGGTAATTGTGAAAGATCGCTTAAGTCAAATCTTTCCAGAAAGTCCCGGGTAGTCCCATAAACTATGGGGTTACCAATAGTTTCTTTCCTTCCCAGTTCCTTGATTAGATTATATTTGCTGAGAGTCAGCAGGGTTTTTTCAGCCTTGACCCCTCTTATATCCTCAATCTCCACCCTGGTAACAGGTTGTCGGTAAGCAATAATCGCCAGTGTCTCCAGGGCTGCCCGGCTTAATGACTGCTTCTTTTCTGCACTGTGCAGTTCTTCCACAGCTGTAGCATATTCTGGATCGGTAACAAATACATAACTATCATCATATTTTTTTAATGATATACCATGGGACCTTTTTTCATATTCCTTGATTAAAACCTCGAGATATTCAGATGTTTCATTTAAAGAAAGTTCAGCAACCGCAGCCAGCTCTGATACCTCAACCGGTTCACTGGCAGTAAATAATAAGGCCTCAAGTAAAGCAAGTTTATCTACATTCATCTTCTCCCCATCACCTCAGCACAATTTTTATCGTTGAAAATAATTTTTCCTGGGCTATTTTCAATCTTTTAATCCGGGTCAATTCCAGAATACTTAATAAAGTAACGACAATTTCCTGATGATTACTTTGATTTTTAAGCAAATTATTAAAATATAGTGAAGACTTATTCTTAAATAAACCGATAATTTCTTCAGTCTTTTCTTGAACATTTATATTTTCTTCACTTATATAATCAATTTTTTCCACTGCTATCTTCATATTGTCAGCAGTTTTATTTTCAGGCCTGGAAGCAAGGGACTGCTTATATGCTTTGACCAGATCTTCTAAATTATAATCGATAATCAGCTTCTCTTCCTGCTGAAAATTTTCTTTATAAACAGAAGGTAGGTTGTATTGATTAAGTGCTTTTTCCTCATATTCCTGTAAAATCGTTGATAATTCTTTATATATTTGATAATTCCTTAAACGCTGTACAAGGTCTTTTTCATCTTTTTCTTTTTTGCCTGTAGAAGAGGACGGCAGTAAATATCCAGCTTTTATTTCTATTAATTCAGCCGCAATGACCATAAATTCACTGGCTAGATCCAGATTAAAGGTCTGCAGTTCCTTTAAATAAGCCAGATATTGTTCTGTTATTCGGGCCAGTGATATTTCACTGATCTCAATTTTATTCTTCTTTATCAGCTGATATAACAACTCTAGCGGCCCCTGAAAATTATCAAGATTTATTTCATATTCCAGCTCCAAAATTCACCCACCTCACAATCCGGTGTTTAGATCAGTATAGACATCATAAAATTAACAAAAGGACTGATAATCCTCCATAATATCCCGGTATAAGCCAGAATTAATAAAACAACCATACCACCTGGGCCCTCTAATATATCAAAATATTGGTCAAAACGGGTCGGTAGTATCCCTCTTAATATCTTTGAACCATCAAGAGGGGGGATTGGTATAAGATTAAAAAGGGCCAGACTTATATTAATAATGATTGCCAGCATTAAGAATCTTAAAATTGATAATGACAAGCTGGACAGAGCTCCCCTGTAGATCATGTTCACCGACATTCCATTAAAAAATAAATAGATTCTAATAATTACCGAGAAAATTACAGCCAGTACAATATTGGCACCCGGTCCTGCTATACCTACCAGCATCATACCACGACGGGGGTCATCATAATAACGAGGATTAATCGGTACCGGTTTAGCCCAGCCAAATCTCTGGGTAATAATCAAAACCAGGCTCCCCATCAAATCAAGGTGGGCAATTGGATTTAAAGTTAACCGCCCCATTGCTCCCGGGGTAGGATCTCCCAGTCTATAGGAAACATATCCATGCGAAAATTCATGCAGTGATAATGAAAATAACAAGATTGGTATTAATAAAATTATCTCCTGTAATGAAGGCATTACTACTTATCCCTCCCATTTCTTTCTTTTATTAAGTCCCGGGCCAGTTTCAGTTCTTCTTCCGTATTATTTATTTTACCACTGATTTTAGCTGCCAGAATTCTATCCAGAACTTCTCTCATCTCAGGTCCCGCTTTTAATCCCAGATCCTGTAAGATAAAACCGTCAATATCAATTGAAATCCGGGATAGTTCTTCCAGATAAATCTTTATCTTGTCTCTTGTACTTTCCTCATTTGAAAAAGTCAGCAGCAGAATACATTCTTCCCGGGTATATTCCTGAAATACTTTATATAGAGCAAACCGTTCTTCAGTGTTTTTTATAATATTTAACCGGGATTTAATCTTTCCCGGAAATTTTAAAATATCTTTCTCGCTTTTTTTTATATCCCACTCATCTATCTGTACTGGCGAAACATCTTTAAGAAATACCGCCAGTCTCAATAACCATTCTCTTATATTATATTTCTTTTCCCGGTAATATGCAAGATATTCCTCAAGTTGCTGTAAACTGCTGATTATCTCCTCTTTAATTTCAAAATCTATCTGTAGGAGTCTGAAAATAGGATAATCCCTCAAATATCCAGTAAGGTCAGATCCTTTATTTCTTTCCAGTAAAATTCTTAATTCATTGATAACTCTGACCGGAGTTATTTCAATAAAATTAAAATTCCTGAGTACTTCTATTAATAGTCTTTTAGTTCTTTCATCAGGAGAAAGGCCGTACTCCACCATCAACCTTAAACCCCTGATTATTCTGGTTGGATCATCATAAAAACTAAAGGAATGAATAACCTGCAATCTCCGCTTATTTAAGTCTTCTATTCCTCCGAAATAATCTTCAAGCTGGCCGAATCTATCAGGATGTAAATTAAGCACCATGGTATTAACAGTAAAATCCCGGCGGAAAAGATCGTCTTTCAAATTTTCAGTAAACTTTACCAGGGGAAGAGAAGCAGGATAGGGATAATATTCCTGCCTGAATGTTGCAAAATCGAGATTAAAACCTGATCTGGTTAAAATACTGCCTGTATGAAATTTCTCATTATAGGACCCTTCTCCATCAAATTCAGTACTCAATTCCTCTATTAAACAGGGCAAATTATTGCTGACAACAAAATCCAGATCTCGGTTTTCACGTTCAAGCAATAAATCACGGGTCATCCCACCTACCAGATAAATATCTGACATGATTTTTGTTCCAATCTTCCCTGCTTTCAGTAAGATTTTTACAATCTCATCAGGCAATATCTTTATTTTATTACTTTTATCATAGGTAGAATATTTAAAATCAACGAGTTTATTTTTATAACGCAGCTGATTCTGTTCTACTGTATCTGCCTGATAATAGTTATAAATATCCATCATCTATCCCTTCTGAATTAATATTTTTTACTTTCATTAACAAACTCCTGAAACAATTTCATCTGCATTCTGTCTTTTATATACATTGCTTCCGGGTGCCACTGTACCCCCTGGACAAAAGTATTATCAGTCATTTCTATTCCTTCAATAATACCATCGGTTGAACGGGCAGTCACTTTCAGGCCCTCACCTGTATCACCAACTGCCTGGTGATGGAAGCTGTTTACCCTGATCTCATCCTGACCAAAGATCTTTCTCAATTTATTATCTCCGGTAAATACAATCTTATGTGAAGAATACCAGCGGGGTGCTTCCTGATAATGTTTATAGTAATCCTTACCCAGATGTTGTATTATAGTCCCACCACAGGCAATATTTAAAATCTGGATACCACGGCAGATGGCCATTATAGGAAGGCCTTTATCCAGGGACCATTTACATAATTCAATTTCAAAAAAATCTCTCTCAGGATCGATCCTTCTTAGTTCTGGTCTGGGTTCCTCGTCAAAATATATGGGATCAACATCACAACCTCCAGTAAGAACAATCCCGGACAAAATGCCCTTTAACTGTTCCAGACCATTCTGATTTATTACAGGTGGTAATAAAACAGGAACACCACCTGCTTTTTCAATTACCTTAATATAGTTTTTATGAATAGCAAGCCAATAATCATCCTTATGATAGTAACCCAATGTTATACCTATAACCGACATATGTACCACCCTTCTGTATTAGGTCTTCTTTATCTATATTATACAGATTTGACAGGAATATAACAAGTTCTACAATGGTAACTTCTTCTATCTCTAAAGTTTAAATTTCTAAAGGGCATTAACTTCCGCACATCTCCCACCCCAGCGGGCGATAAGTTCATCATCTTGAAAGATATTTATAACTTCACACCTGTTGGGACATCCTTTACATTCAAAACTACTGGCTCTGTGGCTAAAATTAATCAAATTATACCCCTTGAACTCCGTTTCACTCTTGTTTTGTCTGATCTTTTCCTGAGCAAGTATGGCAGCCCCAATGGCCCCCATAACATCATGTTCTTCCGGAACTATTACCTCAGTATCCAGCTCCTTTTCGAAGGCCTTTTTAATACCTATATTGGCAGCAACACCTCCCTGAAAGACAACAGGTGATTCAATAT
>JADQBU010000282.1 GCA_016278435.1 Halanaerobiales bacterium | reverse complement strand
GTGAATTTTATCATCAACAAGATGGTGTAATTTTAAAATATACATATATCCAACCGTTACCCGGTTCTCAAATTCCTTGCCTGTACGGCCATCATAAAGAACGGTCTTGCCGTCCCGTGACAGTCCCGCTTTTTCCAGCATATCTTCAACCTCACCTTCCAGAGCTCCGTTAAATACCGGAGTTTCTATATGAAGGTTTAGTGCTCTTGCCGCCATACCCAGGTGAGTTTCCAGAACCTGACCAAGATTCATACGTGATGGAACCCCCAGGGGGTTCAATACTATTTCTACCGGACGTCCATCCGGGAGAAACGGCATATCCTCTTCCGGTAAAATCCGGGAAATAACACCTTTGTTTCCATGACGGCCGGCCATTTTATCACCGACTGCAATCTTTCTTTTGGTCGCAATGTAAACTCTAACCAGTTTATTAACACCGGGTTTTAATTCATCTCCCTGTTCCCGGGAAAAGACTTTAACATCTACAACAATACCCTCTTCCCCGTGGGGAACCTTGAGGGAAGTGTCGCGGACTTCCCTGGCCTTTTCACCGAAAATAGCTCTCAATAATCTTTCTTCTGCCGATAATTCTGTTTCTCCTTTTGGAGTTACCTTGCCGACAAGTATATCTCCTTCTTTAACTTCTGCTCCAACCCGTATTATTCCCCGGTCATCGAGATTTTTCAGGGCACTTTCCCCGACATTGGGGATATCCCTGGTGATTTCTTCCGGACCGAGTTTAGTATCCCGGGCTTCGGCTTCATGTTCTTCAATATGAACGGAAGTAAAGGCATCCTCTTTGACAAGTTTTTCGCTGATAAGAATAGCATCTTCATAGTTGTAACCTTCCCAGGGCATAAAAGCTATCAACGAATTACGTCCAAGTGCCATTTCTCCCATATCTGTTGAGGGACCATCGGCTATTATATCTTCTGCTTCTACCCTGTCACCTTTTCTGACAATCGGACGCTGGTTCATACAGCTTCCCTGGTTGGAACGTTTGAATTTTAATAATTTATAGCTGTCTATATCTCCCTCATCGGTTTTAATCAGAATTTTCCGGGCCGTTACCCTGGTTACTGTCCCAGAATTTTGGGCTACTACAACCACTCCAGAGTCTTTTGCTGCTTTATGTTCAATACCGGTAGCAACAATCGGCGCATCAGCTTCCAGTAAAGGAACAGCCTGACGCTGCATGTTAGCTCCCATCAAAGCCCGGTTGGCATCATCATTTTCCAGAAATGGAATTAAAGCAGCCGAAACCCCAACCAGCTGTTTTGGAGACACATCCATATAGTCCACTTTTTCCGGCGGCACCTCCAGAATATCACCACGGTACCGGGAAACTATCAGGTCATTGATAAAATTTCCCTCTTCATCAAAGGGAGCATTGACCTGAGCAATTATATTTTGATCCTCTTCATCTGCAGTTAAATATTCAATTTCATTGGTAGCTTTTCCATCAACAACTTTACGGTACGGTGTCATTAGAAAACCGAACTCATTTGTCCGGGAATAGGTACTCATTGAACCAATCAAACCAATATTCGGACCCTCCGGGGTCTCAATTGGACAGATCCGGCCATAATGAGAGTTGTGAACATCCCTGACATCAAAACCGGCTCTTTCCCGGCTTAAACCCCCGGGACCCAGTGCACTTAACCTGCGTTTATGGGTCAGTTCAGAAAGGGGATTGGTCTGATCCATAAACTGCGAAAGCTGACTGCTGCCGAAAAATTCTTGAATAGCAGCAACTACCGGCCTGGTATTAATCAGGGCCTGAGGGGTTACTACATCAATATCCTGAATTGTCATCCTTTCCCTGACAACACGTTCCATCCTTGATAAACCAATTCTAAACTGGTTCTGCAGGAGCTCTCCTACTGTTTTCAATCTCCTGTTACCGAGGTGGTCAATATCATCAATATAGGCATCAGGGTCTTTATCTATAAGTTTAAGCATGTATTTAACAGTTGCAATTATATCTTTCTTGTCCAGATATTTCTTATCAGGGTCTATATCCAGTACAAGTTTTTTGTTTAATTTATATCTCCCAACAGCAGCCATATCATATCTTTTATGATCAAAAAATAGTGAATCCAGTAAATTTCTGGCACTTTCAACCGTCGGCGGTTCTCCTGGTCGTAGGCGTTTATATAATTCTATTAAGGCTTCTTCTTCAGAATCTGTATTATCCCTGTCAATAGTATCCTGAATTACTTCATGGTCACCAAAAAGGTCGAGTAGTTCAACATCGGTACTTGTACCCAGTGCCCTGAATAATACAGTTGCCGGCATCTTTCTTGTCCGGTCAACCCGTACAGAGACAATTCTTTTCTTATCATATTCAAATTCAATCCAGGCCCCCCGGTTGGGAATAATGCTCCCGGTAATAAGCCTACGTCCGTCTTTAGTCCTTTCATCATCAAAATAAACACCGGAAGAACGGACCAGCTGGTTGACTACAACCCTTTCTGCCCCATTAATAATAAATGTTCCCTTATTGGTCATCAAGGGGAAGTCCCCCATAAAAACTTCCTGTTCCTTTACTTCACCGGTTTCTCTGTTAATTAATCTAACCTTTACCTGTAATGGTGCTGAATAAGTATCATCTCTGTCACGACATTCCTCAACTTCATATTTGGGATCATCCAGACGGTAATCAACAAATTCCAGAACCAGGTTTTCGGAAAAATCCTCAATAGGATTGATTTCCTCAAATACTTCTTTTAAACCTTCTTCTAAAAACCATTGATATGAATTTAGCTGAGTGTAAATCAAGTCTGGTAATTCCATGGCATCATCAATTTTAGCAAAACTATATCTTTCTCTTTTAACTGCCATCTCCGCACCCCCGGGA
This sequence comes from Halanaerobiales bacterium, assembly GCA_016278435.1. Classification (GTDB taxonomy): domain Bacteria; phylum Bacillota; class Halanaerobiia; order Halanaerobiales; family JADQBU01; genus JADQBU01. The sequence goes on along the minus strand of JADQBU010000282.1, from coordinate 1,910 downwards.
ATTACTTTTAAATTTATTAATAACACTTAAAGCAAGGCAATATACCTCGCTTAAACAATACGGGCATAAAAAAATCGTATTTTTGCCCATTATAACATTTTTATCCTTTATACAATCGACAATTATTAATAATATCACAACCATAATTACTTGTCAAGGTGTATTATGGGATTTTTTTGGACCTGCTGTAAAAAAAAAGTACTCTGATTCTTCAGAGTACTTTTTATCTTATCTTTACTGGATTGTTCTTACTTTAATTCAACAGTAGCTCCAGCTTCTTCTAACTGAGCCTTCATATCTTCTGCTTCTTCTTTGTTTAATCCCTCTTTTACATTCTGAGGTGCATCGTCAACAACAGCCTTTGCTTCTTTTAAGCCCAGACCGGTAAGTTTCCTGACAACTTTGATAACATTAATCTTCTTGGGACCAACTTCTGACAGATAAACATCAAATTCCGTCTTTTCTTCTTCCTGTTCAGCTTGCTGGGCTCCCCCGGCAGCCATAGCAACCGGAGCAGCAGCGCTAACACCAAATTTTTCTTCCAGATCCTCTACCAGTTCTGCTAACTCCATTACAGTCATATTTTCAATAGCTTCCATAATTTCTTCTTTAGTCATTTTTAAAATCCTCCTTGTAAGTATTTATGCTTTTTGTTCTTTTATTTGACTCAGGACCTGAACCAGACCCCGTATGTTACCATGTAAAACATTGACCAGTCCCGTAATCGGGGACCTCATACTGGCAAAAGCCTTGGCCAGAAGTTCTTCCCTTGAAGGAATTTTGGCCAGAGATTTAACCTGGTCTACATCCATAATCTTGCCTTCAAGATATCCTGCCTTGATCTCAAGAACCTCATTCTCTTCTGCAAAATCAACTAAAACCTTTGCTGGTGAAACAGCATCTTCAATACCAAAGGCAATAGCTGTTGGACCTGCGAAAAAATCTTCAATTCCCTTGACATCTGCTTCTCTGGCAGCAATTCTGGCCAGAGTATTTTTTACAACCTTGTACTCAACACCGGCCTCTCGCAATTTGCTCCGCAATACAGTCATCTGGGCAACATCCAGCCCCAGATAATCAGTTATGACCAGAGATTTAGCACTATTAAAACCCCGTTTTATATCTTCAACTGCTGCTTTTTTCTCCGGTTTTACCACATTTTCACCCCCTGTTGTCTAGTACTTAGGTCACAATAATAATAAAAAATCCTCCCATAGACAGAGAGGAGGTTAATATTATAGTAAATTATAAACCTCGGCAGGAAATTAAGTCAATCCAGACACCTGCTGTCTATGGCTTTTATTATTAAATTTATTTTAAACCTTCATAAGCATATCATATAGATATAAGTAAAGTCAACAATTATCTGCCGATCAGAGTCATAATTGCTGCTGGACTGACTCTAACACCCGGACCCATAGTGGAAGAAACCGTTACTGACCTTAAATATCTACCTTTGGCTGCAGCCGGTCTTTCTCTGACCAGCAAATCCATTACTTCCTTCAGGTTATCCAGCAATTCATCTGCAGTAAATGATACTTTTCCAATTGGAAGATGAATAATCCCGGACTTATCTACACGGTATTCAACCTTACCTGCCTTAAATTCATTTACAGCTTGCTCCAGTTCAAAGGTAACAGTTCCAGCCTTGGGATTGGGCATTAAACCTTTCGGACCCAGAATTCTACCGAGTTTACCGACTACACTCATCATATCTGGTGTAGCAATTGCCAGGTCGAAATCGAGCCAGCCACCTTCGATTTTTTCAGCCAGTTCTTCCCCACCGACTACATCTGCTCCTGCCTCTTCGGCTTCACGGACTTTTTCACCTTTAGCAAAGACAACAATTTTAATTTCCTGTCCGGTTCCATGGGGTAAAACTACTGTTCCTCTAATATTCTGATCAGCAT
>JADQBU010000421.1 GCA_016278435.1 Halanaerobiales bacterium | reverse complement strand
CCCACCCCGATGACAATACCTAACATGGAAAGTATGGTCCTTAATTTATTGCTGTTTAAACTCCGGATAGCTATCCTTATCGTTTCCATCAACATCAGCCCACCACCTCATCCCTGGTAATCTTACCATCTACCAGATTAATTATACGCTGGGCGTGTTCGGCTATACTCCGCTCATGGGTTACAATTATAATAGAATGCCCCTGATCATGTAATTGATGAAAAAGCTCCATGATCTCTTCTTCTGTTTTAGTATCCAGATTACCTGTTGGTTCATCTGCTAGTAACAGAAAAGGTTGATTTACCAGGGCGCGGGCGATAGCAACCCTCTGCTTCTGTCCACCTGAAATTTCATTGGGGAAATGACGCATTCGGTCTCCCAGACCTACTTTCTCCAGGACATCTCGGGCAATCTCCTGTCTCTTTTTTTTCTTAATCCCCTTATAGATCAGAGGCACTTCTACATTATGAAGAATTGAAGTTCTACCTAGCAGGTTAAACTGCTGAAAAACAAAACCAATATAATCATTACGAATCTCCGCCAACTGGTCATCCTTTAAATCGGAAACATCATTTCCATCAAGGTAATATTTACCCGAAGTGGGATGGTCCAGACAGCCCAACAGATGCATCAAAGTCGATTTTCCTGAACCTGATGGCCCCATGATGGCAACCATTTCACCGGTTTTTACTTCAAACGAAACCCCCTTCAGGGCTTCAACTTCGATTTCACCATTCTTATATGCTTTTCTTATTTCTTCTATCTTAAGCATTACCGCGGACCTCCCATAAAACCGCCCCGGTTATTCTGCTGATTTTGACCAAAACCAGGTGCCTGCTGGAAAGTATTAATTAAAATTTTATCCCCTTGTTCCAGACCGGATTCGACCACTATATTAAACCCATTACTCAAACCAGTTTCAACAGGTATCTGCTCTGTCTTCCCATCTACAACCTTGTAAACCGAATCCTTGCCTTTATCATTAACAATGGCCGTAATAGGAATTACTATTTTATCATTAACCTCTCCCACAATTATATCAAGATTAGCAGAAACACCCAGTTTTATTTCTTTATCTGTCTTATTCAGCAGGACTGTAACCGGAAGAGTAACCGTAGCATTACTGTTATCAGCCTCATCACCAAGTTTATAAACACTGCCACTCAACTCTGTCCCGGGTAGAGACGGCAGAGATACTTCGACCTTTTGTCCCAGTTCAATAATCGGTATATCACTTTCTTCTACACTTACTTCTATCTGTAACTGACTGGTATCTTTGATAGTTGCTACCTCTCCAGTAGTATAATAACTACCTTCTTCCAGATAAATATCTGTTATAATTCCAGAAAAAGGAGCCTTTAGATCAAGGTTCTCCAGTTGATTCTGGGCCAGTTCCAGATTCAATCTGGCTTCTTCTATTGCATTCTTAGAGCCATTGATCTTGGCCCTGTTATAGGTATTCTGTCTCTCAAGAAAATTTAAACGAGCTTCAGTTTCATCAAGTTCCACCAGCAATTGTCCCTTTTCCACCCTTTCTCCTTCTTTAACATATATCTTTTTAACCTTGACACTCCCACTGCTTTTGGAGGGAAAGGTCAGAGCTTCTTCGTCGATTGGTTCTATAAAACCTTCAGCTACAATGGTTTTCTGTATATTCCCCTTCTTTACTTCCATCACCATCCGGGGGTCGATGGTATTCTGGGTCGTCGTTTCCGTTCTGGAATTATTATAATATACTACTCCCCCAATGATAACGACCAGAACAATAAGCAGTATAATCCAGTATTTTCTTGCCATATTAAAGGCCTCCCATTAACTCATCTAGAGTTTCCAGATTAATAAATTTTATAAGTTCAAGCCTATCCAGAAGTAGCTGGTCCTGTAAAGAATCAAGTTTAATTTCAGCCTCGGCCGCTGATATCCAGTATTCCTGATATTCCAGATAATCGATTAAACCTACCTCCAGCTGCTGTTCAGCAATATCCAATTCTAATTTACTCTTTTCAAAATTTAATTCTTCTTTCTGCAGGGACATCTCCGATAATTCAATGTTATCTACATGTTGTTTAAGCTGTAATTTTAATTGGTTATATAAGTCACTGTACTTCTCCTTATTATCTGCTATTTCTATCTCTTTTTCCTGCAAATCGATTTTATGCTGACCGCCGTCATAGAGCAGGTATAAGGCATTAACACCAATCTTAAATTCATCTATATCTGAACTATAACTTCCACTTAAATCTACATTTAGACTATCTTCTTTCTCTAACCATTCCAGTTCCTGATTGAGTATATTCCTGTTAATGAGATTAGCTTCAAGATCATGGTTGCCCTTTTCAACCATTAACATGTTGGTATCCCTGTCATTTCCCAGATGTTTTTCAGATATATCCTGAGCTTTCTGTCTGAGTTTTTCTATGAACTGGTTACTATCTGTTAAAACTATATCCTTTTCTTCAGTTAACCCCAGATTACTGGCCAGAGTATAGCGGGCATCTTCAAGGTTGTTTTTTGCTTCTTGAAGCAGGTATCTTGCATTTTCCAGGCTTAACCTGGCTGTTAATAAGTCATTTTCTCCTGCATCCCCAATAGCCTTTCTCTGTAGAACCTGGTCCAGGTTATCCTCCGCCTTTTCTACACTCTGTTGATATACTTTTTGTTTATCGATTAATCTGGTGATACTCAGATAACTCTGCAGCCAGGTAAGTATACTATCTGCTTTCTGCTCAACCAGATTATTTCCAGCTTTCATTAATTCTTTTTCAGTTTTAAAAAAGTTTTTAGCCTGCTCAGTGGGTAAGGAAGGCCATAAAGGCTGGGTTATAATGAGCGAAAAGTTGGGCTCAAAATCATCGCCCATTACCTCAACTGATGGACTCAGCTTTAAACCAGACCTGAAAGACTTACTGGCAGAGATGCCCAGCGACTTTGTATCGCCGCTGCTTTCACCCTGGGGATGTTCTACTCCCCTGTCAAAATAACTATACCCAGCTTCCATGTTAATCTGCCAGTCTTCCCCGGCCAGAATATAGTCCAAATGTCTTTTCAACTGGTCGACATTTTTTTGGGCATCCTGAATCTCATTATTGTTTCTTAAACCAAGCCTAATAGCTTCCTGCAGGGAAATCTCCTCTGCTGAAACCACAACTGGAAATATGATTATAGATATAAGTAAAATAAATAAAAATAGTATTCCAGAATATAATTTACTGCTCGTTTTCAGTAGTTTCATCGACTAACACCCCTGACTTTAAACCCATTTTCTGTCTTAAAGCCTGTTCTTTAAGATAGTAATCAGCAATTGCTACCAGATGGTTGTATCTGGCCTGTAGCATATTAACCTCATATTCCAGAACTTCAATCCTGGTAATAAGCCCGGCACCAAACTGTTCTTTTCTCAGCTTATATTTTTCTTCAGCACCTGTTAATCTTTCTCCAGTAAGACTGATCTTCTTGGCAGCCTGTTTGAATTGGTAATAGGACTGCTGGGTAGAAGTAATCAGGTCTTCCCTCGTCTGTTCCTGTTCAAGCTCAGCTATAGCCACTGCTTTTCCCTTTATTTTTTTATCAAGTTCAGCTGCAGAGACACCGGCTCTTTCCAGGTCGATCCGGGCCAGTTCCAGCTTTTCACCGGTCAAACGCATTGCTACACTATTATTCAGGGCAGTTTCAATAGCTTCTTCCTCAGTAACCTGCCAGCTTTCTTCATAGGTCAGATCTGCCAGCTTAAGTTCTCCATTTTTCTTAGCAAGGTTAGATATAAATTCTTTGACAGATTGTTGGTACTCATCCCGGGCATTTTCCAGATTAAATTGAGCATCCTTATAGGCATTTTCCTGGTCCAGTAAATCCACACTACCAATATCGCCTATCTCATACTGGGCCTGTGCTTCTTCCAGGCGCATTTTCTCCAATTCCACATTTTTATTTTTAATTTTTAAATCCAGATCTGCCAGCCAGAGATTATTATACTGACTGATTGTATTATTTATGACCTGATTTCTGGTATTCTGATATGTATTTTCAGCTGAATTGAGGCCGGTTTCGGCCTGTAGTTCATTATAATGTGACGGCCGCAGCAAATTGCTTGCCTTCTGTTTTTTATATTCAAGCCTTGATTTATCAAGCTGTAATTTGGCTATCTGAAAATCAAGATTATTTTCCAGAGCCAGATTAACTGCTGTTTTCAGATCAAGTTGAATAGTATCTGCAGCCACCACCGAAAGGGATAGCCCCACCAGCATAATCATCAATAAAAATATCATTAAAAAATTTCTTCTCATCATTGTTACCCCCTGTTAGCTATTTCTGTAATTCATTTTATAGAATATAATAAAATTGTCAAGCAAATATCGTAAGATTATGTGAAATTGTGAAAAATTACATAATTCAGGGATAGCTTTTATACTATCCCCGGAATCTATAATATAAGCACCGTGGCCAAAAATCCAGCTGGTGACAAAACCCAATCCCACTAATCCCGCTATTGCAACAACTTGAGAGAGAATATTAAAGTAAGAAGCCCAACTGGCTTCACCCATGATCTCAGCTTTAGCCCCCAGTAAACCTGAATTGCGAGCCAGTTCGGGATTTTTCAGGACAAACAACATCAGACCCAGAAATACCGGAAAAAGAGAAAATGCCACAATTATAACCCAGAATATCCGGGAGCGGATAACTTTAAGACCTTCTTCTGCCATCAAAATCTTTAATACCTGGAATTATATATATATCATAAAAATCCTTCATTCTACTATTGATTGTTGAAAGTCTTAACATAGC